>NZ_JAGHZH010000194.1:0-27727 GCF_017746885.1 Roseofilum sp. SBFL
ATACTTGTCTGATTGAATAGTTTTCTACTAAATGCGCTTTGACTATTTTCTCTCGTAAGTCTACGCTGTATGCTTTCATTAGCTCCTCCATAACATTCTTTTCTTCAGTGTACACCATTACAGCGCAAAGCGCTGTATCGTTACAAAAAACTTAGTAGGCATGAAACACAATAATCAAATCTTTACAGGTGATTGCCGAGAAGTCTTACGCCAATTTCCAGAACACTCTATTTCTGCATGTATTACCGATCCACCCTACAACTATGAATTTATTGGGCACAAATGGAATGCTCCAGAGATTAAGCGACGACTTAATAGAGCCAAAAATAGTAGTACTCTCGTGAAAAATATTCCTTATGGAAGTGGTTTAGCTGGCGGAGTTCGTAATGCTCAATGGTACCAACGAGTCAGGGAAAATATTCTCAATTATGAGCAATGGTGTCATGAATGGGCAGTTGAAGTGTTTCGAGTGTGTAAACCGGGTGCAATTGTTGCTGCTTTTAATAGCACTCGAACTATGGCTCATGTTCAAATTGCTCTTGAAAAAGCTGGCTTTTATGCACGAGATTGCTTAGTCTATCGCCGTTCCAGTGGGATTCCTAAAGGACTGAATCTCCAATCTAAACTGAAGCAAAAAGGGGTAGCTAATTCTCAAGAATGGGAAGGCTGGCATAGTTGTTTAAGAAATGAATGGGAAGCCATTGTGGTGTTGCAAAAACCTTTGGTGAATAACTATGTGGAAACTCTGCTTGAATATGGAGTGGGATTATTTCATACGATCGATGAAGATGGTTCCTTTCAATCTAATATTTTGGAAGATATTCCACGGGGAAAAAATGTAGATTACAATGTCCATTGCACGGTCAAACCTTTGGCTCTAATGGAAAAATTGATCGATCTTTTTGTTCCTCCCTCGACTGAGAATATTGTATTAGATCCTTTTGCGGGTTCAGGAACTACGCTGGTAGCAGCGAAACGACTGGGAAGGAGTTATTTAGGGATTGAAATTGTCCCAGAGTATGTGGATATTATTGAAAAACGTCTGGCAGAAACAGAATCTACATCAGAAAATCTACAATCTCCTCAAGTTAAACCCGATCAATCTTATACGCAGATGCTTTTGCCATTAGATACGTTTTCAGATCAAAACCAGTGAGTTGATTCAGGTACTCAAATGTAGATTCTCCTGTGAAAATAGTCCACCCACCAGACTGACAAGCACTGATAGCTGCAGGTAGGTTATCTTCACGCACAATTAATAATATGGGTTCATAATTTGGTTCTTTCAGAAGTCTACCATAGATTTTGAATTTCTTCAGGGTTCCAGAATCACCCGATCCAATGCGATACTTGGTATCCATCGCCCGTTGACCAACCATTAAATCACAAGGTTCATCACCATTAAAGCGTAAGGCTGGTGCAAAATTATCACAAGTTTGGCGACAGAGTTCAACAATTAACTTTTGCCAACACATACCTAACTCTCTACCCCAATATTGGCGATTTTTACGCTTCAATGCGGGAGTGATACCAAATACAGCGCTTTGCGCTGTGATGGGGGGATAGGGGGATGGGGGGAGCAAACAACAGACTTGGTAGAAGCTCAGAGCTGTTCTAGATATTGTTAAAAACCGTCATTAATGTACCTCATAGCAGAGGAAACTGCTGTATCCCTCTTCTGTCACTCTTGGAAATTCTAACGAATTTCCGTCATTACAGCCTGCGATCGCCAATGAAAGAATGAGGGTTTGAGGCCCCTTTTTGGGAAAGTGACAGAAGAGGGGTATGTCCATTAATAAATCAATATCATTATTTTCATCCGCATATACTTTGTCGGTGAAGGATTGATAATACTGCTGTAAGATGTTATCCAGTTGGCTGGGATCGACCATAATTGAGTCAAAGTTTACGTCTTATTTTATCAAAGATTCTTAACGATCGCGCGATCACGACCTCCCTTACTCAGAAATCAGAACCCTTTGCCAGCAGAGAGCCAGACCTTTGTGGGACTCCAGAAGGGTTAAAATTGCTCAAAAGCTCTTATCCACGTTACCCTAACCAGTTAGGGTTAAAAAAAATGACCCATTTCCCAGATAATGGGGTAATAGAGTAGGGGTATCTTACAATATCTATTTGGTGTTTCCCGCCCTAGAGCGGATACGGGAAACCTCCCCCCTAGTCGGAATCATATTCATGTCGGCGATAGCCGAAATACATACCCAAGGGAATAAGGATCGTAGAGGAACCTCCAATATGTACACCCAGGTTAAATCCAACATTCGTCGTGTCACTGTACCAGAAACAGAGCCAGCTAATGGCATAGATGGGGAAACCCTGAAGGCGATCGCCGCAGAACTGGTCACCCAAGAGATGGATTCTCCAGACCTATCGTCTGCTCCCCCAGTCATTGAGAAAGGGGGCGAGGGGCGGAAAATTATTAAAATTGTGTACATCGTCATGGAGGCACAATACCAAAGTGCCCTTACCCAAGCGGCTCAAACGATTAACCGCAGTGCAGCCAAACATCAAAATCAAGTGGGTATAGAACTGAGCGGGTACTTGATTGAAGAGCTACGCAACCCGGAAAACTATGCCGAGTTTGAGCGGGATATGGAGACGGCTAATATCTTCATTGGCTCCTTGATTTTCATTGAAGATTTGGCCGATCGCATTGTTGCCACGGTTGCCCCCCATCGCGATCGCCTCGATGCAGCGGTGATCTTTCCCTCCATGCCCCAAGTAATGCGCCTGAATAAGCTCGGTAGCTTTAGCATGGCGCAATTGGGACAATCGAAGAGCGCGATCGCCTCGTTCATGAAAAAACGTAAGGAATCGAGCGGTTCCTCCTTCCAAGACGGAATGCTCAAACTCCTGCGTACCCTGCCCAAAGTCCTGAAATACATGCCCATCGAAAAGGCTCAGGATGCCCGCAACTTCATGCTCTCGTTCCAATATTGGCTGGGTGGCTCTCCGGAAAACCTGACCAACTTCGTGCTGATGTTGGCGGATAAATATGTTCTCGATAGCGAGCAGAAACTGAGCTACTCTGACCCGGTAGTCTATCCAGACATGGGCATCTGGCATCCCATGGCCCCAAAAATGTTTGAAGACCAACAGGACTATTTTGACTGGTACAACAGCCGGGATGATATTTCTGATGACCTCAAAGACCCCCTCGCTCCCTGTGTCGGTATTGTCTTGCAGCGCAGCCACCTGGTGACCGGGGATGATGCCCATTATGTGGCTATTGTTCAAGAACTCGAATCTAGAGGAGCCAGAGTCATTGGGACATTCGCCGGCGGTCTCGACTTCTCCAAACCGGTGGATGCCTATTTCTGGAATCAACGCACGGAAAAACCCATCGTTGATACGGTAATTTCCTTAACCGGGTTTGCCCTCGTCGGCGGGCCAGCTCGGCAAGACCATCCGAAAGCGGTAGAGAGCCTCAAGCGCCTCAACCGGCCTTACATGGTGGCTCTACCCTTGGTTTTCCAAACGACGGAAGAGTGGGAAGCCTCCGAGCTGGGACTGCACCCGGTACAAGTGGCCCTTCAGATTGCCATTCCTGAACTGGATGGAGCTATTGAACCGATTATTTTATCGGGAAGAGATGCAGCCACTGGAAAGGCGATCGCCCTTCAAGATCGCATTGAGTCTGTTGCTGCTCGTGCCCTCAAATGGGCTAACCTGCGGCGCAAACCCAAACTGGATAAGAAAATCGCCATCACGGTTTTTAGCTTCCCCCCCGATAAGGGTAATGTGGGAACAGCAGCTTATTTAGATGTATTTGGCAGCATCTACGAAGTGGTTCGCGCCCTGCGAGATAATGGCTATGATATTGGCGAACTGCCCGAATCGCCCAAAGATCTGATGGAAGCAGTGATCCACGATGCCAGCGCCCAATATGCTTCCCCAGAGTTGAATATTGCCCATCGCATGTCCGTGGCGGAATATGAGCGCCTGACTCCCTACTCCGAGCGTCTAGAGGAAAATTGGGGCCCGCCTCCGGGACATCTGAATAGCGATGGTCAAAATCTGTTGGTATATGGGAAACACTTCGGGAACCTGTTTATCGGAGTACAGCCTACGTTTGGTTATGAAGGTGACCCCATGCGGCTGCTGTTCTCGCGCTCTGCGTCTCCCCACCATGGCTTTGCCGCTTACTACACCTATCTAGAGCAAATCTGGGGCGCAGATGCGGTGCTGCACTTCGGAACCCATGGCTCCCTAGAATTTATGCCAGGGAAACAGATGGGGATGTCGGGCGAGTGTTACCCGGATAATCTGATTGGTTCGATTCCTAACCTCTACTACTACGCAGCGAATAACCCTTCTGAAGCCACGATCGCGAAACGGCGTGGTTATGCAGCCACCATTTCCTATCTGACTCCTCCAGCGGAAAATGCAGGCTTGTATAAAGGGTTAGCCGAACTAAGTGAGTTGATCGGTTCCTATCAACAGCTTAAGGACACCCCCAGGGGCGAACAAATTGTGCTGACAATTATCGAGAAATGTCGTCAAGTGAACCTGGATCAGGATATCCCAGCCCTGGTAGGGGCGGGTTCACCAACATCTGGGGGACAAGACCAAACAATTGCAGAACCCGCCCCCGCCCTATCGTTGGAAGAACGGGATAATCTCGTGGGTCAGGTGTACAACAAACTGATGGAGATTGAGTCGCGCTTGTTACCTTGTGGCTTGCATGTAGTTGGGAAACCTCCGACAGCGACCGAGGCGATCGCCACTTTGGTCAATATCGCCAACATCGATCGCCCCGAAGACGGCATCGAAAGCCTGCCCCGGATCGTCGCCCGCAGTATCGACCGCGACATCGACCAAATCTATGAAAGCAGCGATTTAGGGGTACTCGAAGACGTAGAACTCTATAACAACATTGTTCAAGCCACCCGCGCCGCCGTCACTGCCCTGGTGGAAGAACAAACCAACGCTGAAGGTCGGGTCTCCTTAGTTTCTCGGTTGAACTTCTTCAACATGGGTAAAAAAGCACCATGGATTGCCAAACTCCATGACTTGGGTTACACCAACGTGGACGAACCGGCCCTCAAGACCCTGATGGAATATCTAGAATTCTGTCTCGAACAGGTCTGCGCCGATAACGAACTGGGTGGTCTCTTGTCCGCTCTCGAAGGTCAATATATCCTCCCTGGGCCCGGTGGTGACCCCATCCGTAACCCCGACGTACTGCCCACCGGTAAAAATATTCACGCCCTCGATCCCCAGTCCATTCCCACTGAAGCAGCCATCAAGTCAGCCAAAAAAGTGGTGGATCAACTCCTGGAGCGCCATAAAGCCACCAACAACGGTCAACTCCCCGAAACCATTGCCACCGTTCTCTGGGGAACCGACAACATCAAAACCTTTGGCGAATCTCTAGCGCAAATCCTCTGGTTTGTCGGCGCTAAACCGGTTCCCGATGCCTTGGGACGGGTGAATAAGCTAGAGTTACTTTCCCTAGAAGAATTGGGACGACCTCGGATCGATGTCGTGGTCAACTGTTCTGGAGTCTTCCGGGATCTGTTTGTCAATCAAATGGCGCTGATGGATAAAGCCGTGAAAATGGCTGCTGAAGCGGACGAACACCCAGAAATGAACTTTGTCCGCAAACATGCCATGCAGCAAGCCGACGAATTAGGCATTAACCTGCGTCAAGCGGCCAGTCGGGTTTACTCGAATGCCAGTGGTTCCTACTCCTCCAACGTCAACCTGGCGGTAGAAAACTCCTCGTGGGAAGAAGAAACTGAACTGCAAGAGATGTATCTCAACCGGAAATCCTTCGCCTTTGATGCCGATAATCCTGGCATCATGAAGGAAAGCCGTCAGGTGTTCGAGTCTTCCCTCAAGAGTGCGGAAGTCACGTTCCAGAACTTAGACTCTTCTGAGATTAGCTTGACCGATGTTTCCCACTATTTCGACAGCGACCCCACCAAGGTGGTGAGTTCCTTACGGAAAGATGGCAAACAACCGGCTGCCTATATTGCCGATACCACCACTGCTAAAGGTCAGGTGCGCTCCTTATCCGAAACCGTGCGCCTAGATGCGCGCACCAAACTGCTCAATCCCAAATGGTACGAGGGAATGCTCTCCCACGGCTATGAAGGAGTTCGGGAGTTGTCCAAGCGCCTGGTGAACACTTCGGGATGGAGTGCGACTGCGGGAGCAGTGGACAACTGGGTGTATGAGGAAACCAACGACACCTTCATTAAGGATGAGGCTATGTGTCAACGGTTGCTCAACCTCAATCCCCATTCCTTCCGTAAGCTGGTTAGCACTCTCCTAGAAGTGAATGGTCGCGGATACTGGGAAACTAGCGAGGAAAACCTCGACCGTCTGCGCCAGTTGTATCAGGAAGCAGAAGACCGCATTGAGGGAATTGATGATTAGATTGGGTTAATTCTCACGTCATCTGAGCATAATTGCGAATCATTGGGTAGAGACAAGGCGTACCTTGTCTCTACGTTTTATAGATCGTAGTGCATTGTTTCAGCTAAAATAGTGCATTTAGAGAAGGATGGGGAGGAATAAACCCATACCCTAATCCGTTGTTGCTATTGAAGTCATAACAAATAATTAAAGCAATTAAACACAATACTGCTGTTGGCAAATCAGGAAAAATAGAAGTTTATGCTCCTGAATTACCCGAAGGTCAAAACATAGAGGTCATTATTTTAGTCGATTCTGTCACTGAAGATACGACAGAATATTTATTTTCTACAGAAGCCAATAAAAAACAATTATTAGAAGCAATGGAAAGAGTAGAAAAGGAAGAGGGTTTAGTTGTCATTACTGAACAAGAATGGCATGAGAAATATAGTATAGCGCTTCGCGCTAGGGAATAGGGAATAGGGAATAGGGAATAGCTTGTATTGCTTAGGGTCTAAGGCTTCAAGCTGTACTCCATACAAGAGAGAAGCGCTATATTTGATCCCCAAGCATTTGAACAATTTAATCATTGGGCAGAAGAAAAACCTAAAGTTTACAAAAAAATCGTTACTTTAAATCAACGAAGCAATCATCCAACTCAAACAAGCCATGATTAGCCTAAACATAGATGAAATTCAACAAAATTTATCTGGATTTATCAAATTGATTCAAGAAGGTAATCGATTAATCATTACTCAGGAAGATCGGCCGATTGCTGAAATTCAACCGATATCAACCAACCTACCTCAGAAAACACCTCGTCCTATTGGTTTATGTGAGGGTGAATTTATTGTGCCTGATGATTTTAACGATCCCCTTCCTGAAGAAATTATAAAATTGTTTGAAAATCCTCTTGAATACTCATATTTTTCTCTGGCTGATTACGCACAATCGCCAACTGGATGAAAGATGTCGTAATGCGATTAGCAATCAAGATAACGAAGCTTATCTCAGCGTAGTTTCTGTGTGGGCAGCGATGATTAAATATCAACTGGGAAAATTGCCCTTACCAGAATCGCCGGAAATCTACCTTCCAAAACAGCGTGAAAGACACCCGATTCGTAGTTTATCTATTCATGAAAGCGCGATCTCTCAATTATTGTATAATTCTTTATAAATAGTGACGATCGCGCCAGAGAGACCCAGTATTATCATTTAAAGCGCCCTATCATATGTTCGGTTTCAGTCTTTGCGAGCCACCAGTTCGGCAATCTCACCTTCAGAATAGCGAATCGGAATATGTTGGGGACAGTTCTCGCTGTAAGCTTCCACATGGAATAGAATGACTCGCTCTATGCTTGCTGGATAGTTGGGGACTTGTAATTTTTGGGTAAGCTCCGTATCTCCTTCTACGACTTCTGCTCTTCCCCATACCTTCACCCGCTTGCGGTGACGATAGTCCATTAGAAATAAAAAGGCTTTATCATTGCTCGATAGATTACCCACGGTGATGTATTGAGCATTGCCACTAAAATCGGCAAAGCCTAGGGTTTTTTCATCCAATACCTTCAGAAAACCGGGTTCCCCTCCGCGAAATTGGATGTAGGGATAACCATTGGAGCTAACCGTTCCTAAATAGATTCCGTCTAGGGTGACGATAAAGTCGGCTAGTTCGGGAGTAATCGTATCATTACTGGGGCCTTTGGCAACATAGCGCTCATAGGTTTGGCGAGATCCTTATTGTTCTTGTACAGCTTTGACTTCGGGCGTAAAAGCAAGTTGTGCAAATTTGCGAGCCATAATCATCTCCTATGCTGTTTCAATGGTTGCCCTGTCTACTGATTTTCAGAATTTGAATAAATAGAGATGCCTTTAATTATATGAGCGATCGCGCAGTGAAACGGAGTTTTATCGCCACTTCTGCTAAATTAGGATAGGTTAGGCGATCGCTCTTTCGGACTGCGTCAGAGATCAACAAATTTAGCAGGTTCTAAATCCGAGAAGTCGAGTTACTTTAGAACGGTTTCCGTTGACGCAGGGAACGGAAACCCAACCCACTGAAGGCTAGTAATCCTACAATAGAAGAGGGTTCCGGTACAGATTTGGAGGGGTTTCGGATTGCCAACATTACGTCATCAAGGACTAATCCTCCATTGTCTCCTCCAGTATGATCGAAAATTAGATTTGCTGTTGTCAGTTGTTCTACAGTAAACTGCCGAGTAATCAGTCCAGCATCGAGTACAGAAAAAGTTTCTTCAAACAAAGTCCCCAAAGAAACAGTCAGATTATTGTTTTGTGTTTTACCAGGGTTTTGTCCTAACAAGTCAAAACTTAACTCCACAATTTGACCTGGATTGAATGTAAATGCTGTTTTGGAAACAACAGTCCCTGCATTGCGAGTTGTACCATCTAGGTCTAGAAAAAGTCCTTGACTAGGAAAGAAATCAAAGAATCCGTTACCAATCAAATCAACGGAACCATCAACTACATCCCAATTGGCCAAATCAAAATAGTTGAGTTCTCCAACACCACCATTTTCAGCATTAAAGTTATCTTCAAGGAGGATAGTTTGAGCAGATGCTGAAGGAATTTCGGTAGCCAAACCCAGAGTAGTACTGATGCCTACAGCTAATCCGAGTGGTAAGGATTTGATATTAAATAAATTCATACGTTATGACTCCTATACTGAGTATTCAACCACAGAGGCAATCGAAGCCTCTAATAAGTTAGTCAGTTTTTCGGAGCTGATTTTCTGCAAAATCACTGATTTTGTAATAAAACGTTACATTAGGAGCTAAATCTACGAATTCTCAGACTCAGCAAAATCACGGGTAAAATCCCCACGACCACTAATGCTAGAGCTGGGCCGGCTGCTTCGGCGAGGCGTTCATCGGCAGCCAGTTGATAAGTGCGGATAGCAAGGGTGTCGAAGTTAAAGGGACGGATGATTAAGGTGGCGGGGAGTTCTTTCATCACATCCACAAATACCAGGAGAGCCGCCGTTAATAGACTACCGCGCATTAGGGGGACGTGGATGCGCCACAGGGTCTGGGTGACTCCGTAGCCGAGGCTGCGGGAGGCATAGTCTAAATTGGGGGTAATTTTACCGAGACTCGACTCTACCGTTCCAAAAGCAACTGCTAAGAAGCGCACCAGATAGGCGAAGATCAGGGCAAAAATAGTGCCACTGAGGAGTAGTCCCGTAGATATACTGAATGTAGCTTGCATCCAAGCATCGACAGTGTTATCAAAAATTCCCAGGGGAATGAGAATACCGACGGCAATCACGGAGCCGGGGATGGCGTATCCCATGGAGGAGAGTCGCGCGGCACTGTTCATGGGGACGGTGGGGTTTAAGCGCACTCCGTAGGCGATCGCCACGGCTAAAATGACTCCTAACAGGGCAGTCAGACCAGCAAGAATCAAGCTATTCTGGGCATATTCCCAAAACCGACCTTGTAGGGTATCCGGGTTGGCGATCGCCATTTGCAGTAGTAGTCCACCTGGGAGTAGAAATCCACAGCCCATCGGAACCAGACAGGCGATCGCCGCCAAATGTCCTCGTATTCCAGTTAATCGATAGGGTTGAATGGCTCGGAAGCGATCGCCATTTTGGTAATATTTGGCTTGCTGACGAGACCAGCGCTCTAGGATAATTAGGACGAAAACAAACATCAATAAAATAGAGGAGAGCTGGGAGGCAGCTCCATGTTCTCCCATACCAAACCAGACGCGATAGATACCTGTCGTAAACGTATCTACACCGAAATACTGTACCGTCCCAAAATCACTCAGAGTTTCCATTAGGGCTAAAGACAATCCCGCCATAATTGCGGGTCGAGCCAGAGGGAGCGCCACTTTACGGAAACTTTCCCAGGGATTACAGCCGAGGGAGCGGCTAGCTTCGAGGGTACAAGTGGCTTGTTCCAGGAAAGCGACTCGTGTTAATAAATAGACGTAGGGATAGAGAACTAAACTAAGGAGAATAATAGCGCCAACGAGCGATCGCACGGGAGGAAACCAGTAATCTTGCACCGTTTCCCAGCCGAACAAACTTCGCAGCGTGGTTTGCACCGGACCGTAATATTCCAGGAATTCCGTATAGGTGTAGGCTAAAACATAGGCGGGGACAGCTAAAGGGAGCAACAGCGCCCACTCAAACCACCGCTTTCCGCGAAATTCGCACATCGTCACTAACCAGGCACATCCGACACCGATCAGTAATACCCCTGTTCCTACTCCCACCATTAAAGCAAACGAGTTCAACAGATAGCGAGGTAACACTGTTTCCATCAGATGCAACCAAATGTCTCCCGTGTTAGTGAAACTACTGGCAACAACACAGAGAATGGGAGTTGCAATCAACAGAGCGATCGCGATGACGGCGATCGTCCATCCTTTAGAAAACCAGATCATAATTAAGGGCACCTCGTTGAATTCATTAGATTTCTTGCAGAAGTCAGGGAATAGGGATATAGCGCTTTGCGCTAGGGAATAGGGAATAGGGAATAGGGAATAGGCTTTTGGTACATAGCTTTGAGGATTCAACACTGTCCCTCATAACAGCGCAAAGCGCTGTAAAAATACAGAATTATTCCATGGCTATTTATTTTCTACCCACTTATGCAAGAGGTCTATTTTTTGAGCAGGGCACGAAGCGCTGTAAGCTTGGTGTTAATTGAGGATTAATCATACTACATTTGAAACTAAAAATATGACCCAACCCCTAGAAAACAAAATTGCCCTCGTCACTGGAGGCAGTTCCGGCATTGGACGCGCTACAGCCTTGGCTTTTGCTGGCAAGGGAGCAAAAGTAGTCATTGGTAGTCCCCAGGTGAAAGAAGGGGAGGAAACAGTCGAACTGATCAAAGAAGCAGGCAGTGAGGGGCTTTTCGTAAAAACCGATGTTACTCAGGCTGCCGAGGTAGAAAGTTTGGTCACTCAAACGGTAGCAATGTACGGAGGTTTAGATTATGCGTTCAATAATGCTGGGACTGAAGGCGTAGTCAGACTTGCCATCGAACAGGGGGAAGAAGATTGGGATTTGATTATCAATACTAATCTGAAAGGAGTTTGGTTATCTATGAAGTACGAAATTCCTCAGATGCTCAAGCAAGGCACAGGGGCGATCGTTAATAATTCTTCTGCACTTGGGTTGAGGGGGGCAAGCAATTTAGCGATTTACAGTGCCAGCAAACATGGAATTATTGGGTTGACTAAATCCCTTGCTCTTGAACACGCTCGGGATGGTATCAGGATTAATGTCGTTTGTCCTGGAGCGATAGAAACAGACATGGTTAATCGTATTGTGCCAAATCTGGAAGACAAAGCGGCTATGATTGAGCAGCTTTATCCCCTCGGACGCATTGGCTTGCCAGAAGAGATAGCGAATACGGTGGTTTGGTTATGTTCGGATGAGGCGAGTTTTATCACAGGTCAATCTATAGTCGTTGACGGTGGTTTTACGACATAACAGTAATGACCTCACTTCAAAGCTCATCAGGGTTAATACCGTTTTCCAGAAGTAAACGTCGAAACCGTTCAGCCCGTTCTTGTTCCTGTTCTGCTCGTTGTCGCTCCCGTTCTTCTGGCGTAGGAATCCAGTTGCCTGAAGCATCATAAAATCGCAACCAGAGGCGATCGACCTTTTGATACGAGCCTTGCCATACTCCTAAACCGACTCCCAGTTCTGCTAACCATAAGCGATTATCTAGTATTTCTAACTCTTGATAGCGCTGATTTTGCAGGTGAAAGGCTCGGAAAGAAGAATTTTGGCGATCGTAAACCACATAATAGGGCACTTGCAAAATTTCTTCATACACTTGCCATTTGGTTGGAGGTTCATCCGGTTCAGCCTCAATTTCTCCCAAGTCTTCTTTTTGGGTACTCGCAGAGAGCAGTTCTACAACGATAAAAGGATTAACGCCCTCTTGCCAGATTACATAACTGAGCCGTAAATCCTGTTCTTTATCAAAGTAGGGGACTCCCACGACTCCAAACCAGTCGGGACGCTTGTATCGCCGAGTATTATTCGGGTCATAATAGATATTGAGATCCATTCCCGAAAATACTTGTTCAGAGGGATAAGTGAACGGTTGAAAGGTTAAGCGCAACAAGGTCGCTTGTAGGGGATGGAACTCGTCAGGCAAACCGGACTCTCCTACTTCTTCACTGGGTAAATCGTACATCGTTGGCAGAGTAGTCTGCTGCTTTTGAGATAGGTTAACCATATTTGTATTACCTTATGACTTAATTACTTAACAGAGCAAACCTGATGGCAAAGCAGTTTCACTTAGTCGATCTAGTTTCCCAACGAAAAGCGCTTAGAGAGCATCTCCAGGGGTTTACAGAAGAGGAGATCCTTACATGGCTAAAGGCTCATGGGCACTTGGAACAATATTATAGTAGTGGATTTGCTCACCAAATATACATCTTCACCTCTAATCTTGGGATAGAAGCTGGTTTCTTCTTCCGTAAAGGTCAAATGATATTCATAGGTGACCATTATACTTTTGTATAACCAGATTGAGGATGAAAAAGATATCAATTAGAGTTTTCATTGCTTTAACTAATTTCTAGAATTACGAGATTATTGCAAATGAAGGATTGTCAAAATAATAACGACCTTCAGCTTGGAAGATGCGCTCTAGGAGTTGTTCGATTCCTTGAGCGATAACCACAGTATCTTTTAAACCATACATTATTCTATTTTCAAATAAAGGATGGGTAGCTGAAACGGATTTATCATGAAATATTAATCCTTCATCGATATAACCAATAATAGATTTTCCTAACAATATTAAATTTTCATGGGTGTAACCAATACAGCGTTTATCTTCAAGCTCGATCAAGTGTTGAACTGAAGTAGAAGTTTTGACTTCATTAAATACATAATATTTACACCTATAATATTTATGTACATCATATTTCGTCAAGATCCAACTATGACCGCTGTTTGGGTAAAGCGTCGCTCCATCAAATCGTTCTAGAATTTGGATATGTTCTTTAGGAAGATAGTTAATCGATCTAAAGTTCGACCAATTAATCGGTTTCTGCGTGATATGTTCGTGCTCGATATTATCCAATAATCGTTGAAGTTTATCTCTTTCTCGTACAGCCCAACCCACTTCAGGACTCAATGTGCCTTCATCTGGGTGTTGGCAAACACCGATAAAGCCAGCCAATAGTTCTAGAGAATATTCTTTTTGATTGAAGGTCAGTTTCAAGGGAACTTGAGAAAGACCTAAAGGCAAGAGACGAGGAGAAATACCTTTATTAACTGTAATATCGGAACGTGCGATCGCCAAAATAGGATTTGGCATTGAAGGCGCATTGGTTACTTGATCGAGGAGATAGGGAAATAAATCGGCTAACCAACCAGTGATTACATCGTCCGCATAAAGTGCTTGGGGTTTGTAAATCTGTTGCCAAAATGACAAGGAAGGCTTTCCAGATGCGGTTTTTACGAACTCTTCACAGATGGTTAATAATCGATCTGTCCACCAAGTTAGATTATATTTAGCCATCATGCGGACGCGATCGCAAATACTCTGCCAATCTTGTACTGTTCCCAATAGGGTAATCTTGGGAATACCGCAGATGCAAAGCATTTCATAATCAAAATATTGACGAAATGTATCCATCATGACGATGCGACTGGCAGTTAGCGCGTTAGGGGTGGTGGTGCTAAAGCTACATTCTAAGAGATGATAGAGTTCTGCTCCAACGCGATTGCGAATCAACAACGTCCACTGATGAACAGCTTTGCTCCACTCGTCTGCTTGTTTGGGAATATCGAATACTTCGATAGTCAGAGTCTCTTTACCCGAATGGGATACCAAGCGATCGCGCAATTCTTCGGCATGATTGTTAACATGGTGGGCAAATCCTTGAGCAATGGTTATCCAAATGATATCCGGGGTGAGCAATAAGGGACGATGCTCCGAAAATGCCAGATGAACCGCAAATGCTAGGGGATGAATACCATGAGCTAAGGGATGATTGTATCGAGCGCTAACCGTCTGAAAGCGATCGTCATGACTAAAGGCTAATACAGGTTTTTCCAATTGGCGCTCAAACTGAGATTTCGCCTCTTGAGTGGGGAGAAGCTCTGTAGCTTGTTCGACTTGATCGACCGAGAAGGAGATTTGGTTGTACTGTTGATTGAGTATGGGCGCGATCTGTGGCATGGTATGATTCCCCAAAATCTATGTCTATTATATTGCCGGGGGCTTTTGATTGGCGATCGAGATTAAGGTTTATAAGGTTTATATGGAGTAATAATGACTCGATCTTTGGCAATAGGTAGAAGCAATTCAATACTCTGAATAAACCCGATCGCCTTGAATCAGGGTATGCACTTGCCAATCTGCTGAGGGTTGGGGATAATCATTGCGATAATGACCGCCACGACTTTCTGCGCGAAAAGCTGCACTTTTAAGCATCCAATAGCCAATATCTAATAAGTTTAGGGTTTCTGCTGCTAATTTTAATTGAGTTGCGGCTGCTTCAGAGGTAAATTGCACGGTATCATTGGGAGACAAATGGTTTAAGTATTGGCCGATCGCACTTTCTCTCACCTGAGAGCGCCAAGCACTCACCCTTGCTATCCCTTCCTCCAATATCGACTGCTGGCGAGAAATACCTGCACTGTGCCACATGAGACTTGGTAATTGTTGACGAATTGACTCGATAAATCCTTGGTCTGCCTCCCACTCTACCGCTTCCTCGCTTGGAGTCGGAAGAGGCGCATCACGAACCGGTTCTATCGCTAATTTGTGTAATTGAGCAGCAAATACGATACATTCCAATAGGGAATTACTCGCTAAACGATTCGCCCCATGGACTCCTGTACTTGCTGCTTCCCCGATCGCATATAATCCCGGTACAGAACTCGCTGCAATCAAATCTACCGCCACTCCTCCCATCCAATAATGGGCGGCTGGGGCAACCGGGATGGGTTCTGAGAATACATCAATTCCCCATTGCTGACACTTTTGGATGATATTGGGAAAACGATAGCGTACTTTATCGGGGGCGATCGCCCGCAAATCGAGATAAACGTTCGCTCTGACGGGATCGGGGGCTGTTTTCTCCAAATGATTAAAAATTGCTCGACTGACCACATCACGGGGCGCTAATTCCCCTCTGGGGTCATAATCAAAGGCAAACCTGTACCCCTGGGCATCGACTAAATGGGCCCCTTCGCCTCGCACTGCTTCGCTAATCAGAAAATGGGGCGCTTCGGGTTTACTTAGGGCTGTGGGATGGAACTGCACAAACTCTAAATCCCTTAAAACAGCTCCTGCACGCCAAGCTAGAGCCACCCCATCCCCCGTACTCACGGGTGGGTTAGTCGTTTGGGCGAAGATTTGTCCCCCACCTCCAGTCGCTAAAATTACCGCATTAGCTCCGATCCAGACAATTTGATTTTCCCACAATAAACTAATCCCTTGAATCGCCGCGCCTGGTGCATCTTGCCATAAACTGAGGGCAAAGGCTTGGGAGAGAACTTGAATATTCGGTCGCTCCGAGACTCTAGCCGTCAGAATATCAATAATTGCTCGCCCGGTGGTATCTTGGGAATGAAGAACCCTGGAGCGAGAATGGGCGGCTTCTAGGGTAGTGGCGAGTTTATTGTTTTTGCGATCGAATGCTACACCGAGTTCCAGTAAAGAATGGATCGCTTCTGGAGCATGATTGACTAAAAATTCTACCGCCTGGCGATCGCACAAACCTGCCCCTGCATGTAATGTATCTTCGAGATGCAATTCCGGCGAGTCATCCTCGGCGATCGCGGCCGCTATTCCCCCTTGGGCCCATTTACTCGAACCTGTGCGAAGTTTATCTTTCGTCACCAGCAAAATCCGATACTGTGCGGGTAAACAGAGGGTGGCATACAGTCCCGCCGCTCCAGAACCCACCACAATAAGATCGAAGGCTCTAGAGGGAATAGGGGGCGTTGAATGGGGGCTGTTCAATCGTTTCTCCCAGATATAAACAGGTTTGGCGATCTTCCTATTCTATCCCCTTGCCACCCTTTAGAAACCGGGTTTCTGAAGCCAGATTTGGGTTGGGAGTCGGAACTTGTCACAGAAACCCGGTTTCTTTGTTCTGAATCTCATTCTTACTGCCCGCGCCCTGGTTTACAATCGGCAAAGCCTAATGCTTCACTATCAAGGAAACTGGCGATCGCGAAGCGAAACGGAGTTTTATCGCCATTTCCACGACTGCTTCGACTGGATACTCTATTTCCACAGCACGAGCAACTAAAGCTTCGCGAATGCGATCGGGCAATTGTCCTAAAATGATTTGATCATCAGCAGGAGAAAGCTGTTCTTGAAGTTGAACTGACATAGCATCACCATTCACTTCTTGGATGCGTTACAGCGCTTCGCACTGCTATAAGGCTTCAATTTTAACTCTACCACCCTCAACTGCATCAACCTGCAATCGATAACCATAAAGCATCCCCATTCCAAGCAGGGGTTCTGTTTCGGATTCTGCAATGTCGATTGCGCGGTATTGCCCATCCCAAATTACTGTTCCGGTGTAAAAATCAAACACAGTTTCGCTGCCATCACCCAAGGTTGCTGTATTAGACGTTCTCCAAGACAGCCCAAGACGAATAATCATTTCTGATGGTAAAGACAGGCAGCCATCAAATCCAGTATCAATGACAGTATCAATGACTTCTCGTTGCCCACTTGAGTTACCCACTACAAGAGGAAGTGTTGCTTCACGCCGCCAATTCACAACTCCATAAATCATTAACTCTGCTTCAGACTCCGCGAACCAAAATGATAGACGGCACGATGTCCGATGCGAATTGTCCAAGGCTGAGGATCGGCATGACGTTCAAATAATGGATCGGTTGCAGCGATCAGAGTTTCACCTACCTCAAAATCTCCAGTTTCGATGTCAATGGCTACAATTTTGCCTTCATTTCCAGCTTCGACTTGTTGCCGAATACCGGTTTCATAGAGTTCTTGTCCCCGTCTAGCTAATTCTTCTTTGCTGTAACGTCGTTGGCGAAGTACCATGGAATTACCCTCAACAGCAGCCAATTATGAGCGATCGCACCCTAAATATTCTAGACGATTTATCAAGAAAATCACAGAAGCTGATACCAGAAAATCAGCAACTGTTGTTAGCTTTTGCCGAGTTTCTGCTAGAGCGGCAAACTCAGTCAATGGCAACATCTACTCCTAATGAAGCAGAATCCTCTCCCGTACCACAATGGGTTTTAGGTTTACATCAAGGTATGGGTTGGATCGGTGATAATTTTAACGATCCTCTTCCCGATGAGTTTTGGACAGAGGTGGTTTAGGCTAAAATTATAGATAGAATCATTCTCTGTGTTGTTATGAGCGATCGCGACATCATTACCATTGAGCCAGATAAACGGGGAGGCAAACCCTGTATTCGTCGGATGCGAATTACGGTCTACGACGTTCTTGGCTGGCTTGCTGCTGGCATGTCTATGGCTGAGATTATTGAGGATTTCCCGGAGCTGACAGAGACAGATATTACGGCTTGCTTAGAGTTTGCGGGCGATCGCGAACATCGTTGAGTTGCTTTGGCGATCGAGGTTCTCGAAGAGGCTTAGAAATAATTTTCCTGTCACTGGTTGCTTGCCGCTTCCTCAAGTCATCACAAATCGCTTTCAAGTCATAATTGAATGCTCTAGCGTGTTCCTCCCGAATTCTATAGATTTCTTCTAAAATCTCATCTCTCCACATTATTTAAATTAGCATTATTTATTAAAGAACGATTTAAGAAAATTTTGCACTTCAGTTACCGTTCTACCCAAAGCTTTTGCAATTGTATAGCTCAGGTTATAAGACCATTGTTGAAAAGAACTTTTTGATTTGGTAGAGATATCACTTTCATACATATCCATCTCCTTAAGCTTTTGAAGCAATCGTTGTCTTAAGAGCTGGGTTGTCGAAAGGGACTCTTCTACTTCTGACGGATAAAACTCGTATCCACAAGAGCAGTAGAATTTACTATCCAGAATATACCATTGTTTACCACACCCCTGACATTTGACCTGTCTACTGTAGGGTTCAACTAATAATTGACCGTTAAAAATGCAGTCTCTATGATAGTTTTTGCCCCATTGTTCTTGACAACATGGACATTTAGGAAAAAGAAAGGGTATCCATTCACTCATAATCCTTTTTTCTCAGAATAAAAAATTTACCTCTACATACAGAAAAATGTATATAGAGGTACTGAAAGCATCAACATAGAGTTTAGCCTAATCCGGATTTCCAACCTTCAGACCATCCACCTCTAATGGATTGTACGAAATCTCTACCAAAACCAATGACTGCTCCCACAATATAGCCAAAGATTTTAGCGATCTGCTTGAATAAGTCCATTACATATGCTCTTAAGCTGGCCTCTGATTTAGCCGCTATTCTTAATTCTGCGTCACTCATAGATGCAATTTGGTTCATCACTTTACGCCTGATTTCTTCTAAATCTTCACTAGGAATATAGGTCTCATTAGGTACTTCTTTCATGTTTCAAGCTCCTACGTTTTTAGATTACAGTCCTTGTTTTTGTAGCCATTTTAAGAAAGCTTTTTGATCCCCAGCTAATCTAGCAAACTCTTCTGGAGGCATATTCTGAACAACATCAGACATTTTAGATGGCTGGGGCTGTTGGAAGTTTTCTCTTTGTTGTCTCTTCTCTGGAGGAAGTAACTGAGGATCGACCAATTCCAGAAAATCAGCTAGTGCCTTTCGAGATGCAACCACCCATCTTCTTTTATTCGGTACAGCATCCATCATTGCATCAAAAAGATGAGGTAGATTATAGCGCTTGTGTGCTGAATATCCTATAACTTTGCCTTTCCACCTCGGAAGAACTTCACGAATTTTACGTTGAACATCTCTGATTCTCCCATTAATGTTTGCTTCTTGCTCTTCACTGGGTAGATTCGCTAAAGGATGCCAAGCTGACTCACCTGGATATACTAATTCTATTTTATTCAAGGCGATGACCATACGATCCAATAGTCTAGGATCGATTGCTTGTAACTCGGTTTCCAAATAACGCTGCACAGAAGCAATTGCCCGATTTTGGGCATCCAAAATCCACAAAGCAACATCAACATCTTTTAAGACTCTTTCATAAAGCTCAATATGTTCTCGTTGCTTCAGTTGACTTTCACCTAGTCCGGGCATATCATAAGCAATTAATGCTCCATTGGCTCCTTCAACTTCATCAAATGAGACTTCGATCCCTCGAACGTCTTGTGTACAGGCTTCAGTATGGCTCACATCTAAACCTGCATTAAAGAGTGAATTTAGAGTAGAAGACTTTCCCACTCCTGTCTCACCAATAAAAGCGAAACGAGGAGGAGGTTCATTATCTACCTTGTCTTGAATCATATGGTAGATTTCTTCAAAGTGTTCCTCAGACATCTTTTGATCGCCTAGAAAATCGTTAGCTAGACTCTGAACTAATCCTCGTAAATCCATGATCTTTTGGTAGTTAAGAACTGAATGCATTCATAGGCTAACGCTCACTTCATTGGGTGTGCTACCAGAAAAAAACTGGTTTTATACCTATGTTTGTAACAAAAGGTTAAGACAACCCCAGGAAAAAGCTGGTTTTGCGGAGTATAAAGTTATAGTAGAATAACTACAGGCTTTGTTACATCAGACTTCTATGGGTTTTGAAAAAATGTTACAACTTGTGGATTCCCTGGTTGAGAGGCAAACAGGAAAGCATTTAGATGACTTACAAAAACATATCATTATGGGAATTGGCCAAGGTCAGACTTATGAGCAAATGGCTGAAACTATTCCCGGTCGCTACAGTGAAAACTATATTGGAGACGAGAGCCGCAAGCTATTCAAGGTCTTATCTGATGCGTTAGGTGACGAAGTTAAGAAAGCCAATTTTTGCTGGACGTTAGAGCGAGCGGTTAATTCCCCATTAGTTGGTTTAGTCAATGGAGATCTGACGTGGTGTCCTCATCCAGATCGCCAAACAACCAGCACCGAAGCAACCAAATCCACTGCACCCCAATCAAATCATGATTTAACCCTTGCTCCAAAAATCAGGACATTCTGCGATCGCACCACTGAACTCAGCACTCTCTCCCACTGGCTCTGTGACCAAAACATTCCTCTAATCTCCGTAGTCGGCATCGCCGGGATTGGTAAAACAACTCTTGTGAAGCGCTGGATTGACTTAAACTTAGAAGAATTTGATACCATTATCTGGAAAAGTATCCCATTCTCCCCTAGCTTAAATACCATTATCGAGGACATCTTAACCACGGTTAATCCCGATACTATTCTCACCCATCCTCTGCTGACTCAATTATTCCAGCTTTTACGCGATCGCCGATGCTTGCTTGTCCTAGATGACTTCCAACAGATTTTTATACCCGGTCAACTTGCCGGACACTATAAACCAGAAGCCCAAGATTACCACACCTTACTCACCAAAATTACCGAAATTGACCATCAATCCACCCTTCTTGTCATCAGTCAAGAAAAAAATCAACAGATGATGGCTTTAGATGCAGAACTTTATCCCATCAAATGTTTAGAACTCGGCGGATTTGACAGCACAGAACTATTGAAAGATGTCGGTTTAGGAGAGAGCGACAGCGCCCTTCAAATCCTGAAAAACTATGAAGGTCATCCCATTTATCTTAAACAAATCTCTAGCTTAATTCAAACCCTTTTCTCCGGCAATATCGCCGAATTGTTTGCCGAAGACCACCTCATTCTCACTCAAACCATGCAGACTCGGATGAAAACGTGTTTTAACCGTTTATCGCCTCCCGAACAACAAATTGCCCTCCACTTAAGTCAAAGCGCTCTGCCCATTTCACGGGAACAGTTAAGAGCCGACTTATCCTTATCCTCAACCGACTTAATTAACGGATTAGACTCCTTAAAGCGGCGCTTCTTACTCACCTCCATAGAAACAGAGAGAATCGCCTTTAACTTATCTCCCATTTTTCGAGAATATGTCAGATCGTTAAGTTAGATTGGTAAGGTGATGATGACAAGGTTTTAGCCAATTCCCCATTACCACTGTCCAGCGCCATCATTTATCGGTTGAGAACACTAGGCCAATTACGATCTCCTTTAGCAATATTGCCAGGTATATCCCGACTCCATTGGGCTTGTACACCTTTACTATAGTTCAGGTACAATTTCCCTTCATGGATTGCCCAAGCGTTGGGATCGACTGGAGCAGTGTATCCTTCACTCACGGCTTTGGCGCAGTATCCCCCATATTGAGGAGCGTATTGGGTAGGATTCGCAGCAAATTTATCGCGGTTTTCAGCACTGGCAAAGTACCAGGTTGTTCCGTTCCATTGATGTTGGTATTCTGCTTTGCCCATCACGGCATTTGCACCCTGGTTTTGACTGAAATAGGCTACGGGATCTGCACCTCGGATGGCTACCCCTTGGCGAGAGAAAACAGGAGGGAGTTTTGTCGCTTTAGTTGCACTCGCTTTAAGAGAGGTTGGGGTTTCCCCAGTCTTGAATTGCCCTTGGGCATAGGTGTGGGCGGTAATGCCTAGAGTAAAAATAGAGGCGATCGCCAGGATGGTAAGGTAATGGTGTTTCATGAATGACTCCAAAAAGGCTAAGGATAGGAGTAAGGAATCGGTAATAGGCAATAGGGAATTTGATTGACGACCTACTACCCATTACCAGTGTCCAGCCCTATAACTTATCGATTCAGAATACCTGGCCAATGGCGATTGGCTTTGGCAATATTGCCGGGGATATCACGCACCCACTGAGCTTGTACGTCTTTATTGTAGTTGAGGTAGAGTTTCCCTTCATAGATTTTCCAAGCATCAGGATCGACTGGGGCAAGGTTGCCTTCACTCATAGCTTTGGCGCAGTATCCGCCATATTGAGGAGCGTATTGCTCGGGGTTCGCAGCGAATTTATCCCGGTTTTCAGCACTGGCAAACTTCCAGGTGGTTCCGTTCCACTCAACTGTATATTCATCTTTACCCATTACAGCTTCAGCTCCTGCGCCGTTGAGACTAAAATAGGCTACGGGATCTGCACCTCTGATGGCTACGCCTTTGCGTGAGAAAACAGCGGGACGTTTGCTGGCACCGGCACAGGGATTGCTTCCGGCGCAGGGATTAGAGCCAGCACAGGGATTTTTGCCCGCACAGGCTTTGAGGGCACTACTTTTACCCGCACAGCGGTTGGAGCCAGCACAGGGATTTTCACCCGCACAGGGATTTTTGCCCGCACAGGCTTTGAGGGCACTACTTTTACCGGCACAAGGATTGTCACCAGCACAGGGGTTTTTACCAGCACAGGGGTTGTCACCAGCACAAGGATTTTTACCGGCACAAGGGTTGTCACCCGCGCAAGGATTCTCACCGGCACAAGGATTTTTACCCGCACAGGGATTGCCAGCGCAAGCTTTCAGAGAGGTAGAAGTTTCTCCGGTCTTGTACTCCCCTTGAGCATAAGTGTGGGCGGTAATACCTACAGTAAAAATAGAGGCGATCGCTAGGCTGGCAATGTAATGTAGTTTCATGAGTGACTCCGATAAAGTTAACGATAGCTGTAACTGTTGACATTTTCATGAAACCTTACCCAACTGAAGTAGCTGTGAGAGAAATCTGAACTCTTCCTGAGAATTTTCTCTTTGGGATTCCCTTTAAGTTACGGTTGACCTCAGAAGTGTTTACTGAAGAGTGCTGCCATGCAAGCTGCTGATTGGCTCGTGAATGAACGAGGCGAACGTCATCCCTTAGAGCCTTTAAGTTCTCCAGATGCTGGGGATAAACCGTATCGGTTATATCGGTTTCTGACGGATTTAGAAACGATTTTGTGGGAGATTCCAGAAGATAGCCAGCGTTTACCGGAAATTGCTCGCTGTTTGCGTCAACTATTAGATTCTTCTCCTTGGCTACAAACCTATTATTCAGAACCGAGTCCGAATCCAGGATGGTCAATTTTATCCCTATATGACGAACCAGAGTTTACGCTGACGATTCAAATTGTGGCTTGGTTACCTGGAAATGTTTCCCCGATTCATAATCATGGCAGTTGGGGAGTGGTGGCTTTATTAAGTGGAGAAGAAAAAAATATATTTTGGCGCAGAAGTCCGACTCCTGAATTCGAGGATCGCATTGAAGCCGTAGATTCTTATATTTTAACTCCTGGAGAAATCATTACCTTTCTCCCTGATGCCATTCACAGTGTCGAACCTCTAGGGAATGAAGCCGCAATTACGTTGAATATATACGGAGAAACAAAGGTGGACAAGCGGTTTGAATTCGATTCGGTTAATCATACCGCTTGGAATTTTTAGAGCGCCAACAACCGAAGAGGAAAACAGTATACTGGGAAACAAAGCATTTATCCTCAAGCTAAAACCCATGCAAACCAGCGATCTGATTCCTTCAGCTTGGCAACAACTCCGACAAGGTAGTGTAACTTGTGATGAAGCCATTCAGCTATTAGTCGATAGCGATCGCCACCTTAACCTCTCTTTACTTGATTCTGAAGTCAGTTCTCGGTTTTGGCGTGAATTCCCCGATCGCCAGAACCTACCTCCCATTATTCCCTTACTGCTGTGGCGCAACTGCTACTATCTTGGCTCTCCCGTGAGGGTGGAAGACGATCGAATCCGAGAAATGAGCGATCGTACCCTCACCGATATTAAAATCATCCCCATTTCCCCAAAAAGCTACAGCTCTTGGCATCATACCCGTAATTTTGACCATACTCGCATCAGTGCCGCGCCCCTCGTTAACCCCATCACCGGGGAACTCGAACAAGAAAATATTACCGAAGTTACCGAACTCTACTTATCCAAAGCCGTCGGTCAAATTAGCCGCATTAAAACCATTATCTCCGGCGCTCTCCGCAACCGTGCCAGCGATATCCACCTTGAACCCCTACCCCACGGCTTGCGGGTTCGGTATCGCATTGACGGCGTACTCCGAGATATTACGACTCTCTCATCAGAAGTCAGCCGTAAAGTCATCGTTGCCCTCAAAGTCATGTCCAACATGGACATTGCCGAAAGTCGTCGCCCCCAAGATGGACGGATTGGAGAAAAATACGCCACCCAAGATAATCGAGAATTGGGCATGGATATGCGCGTTAGTACCCTTCCGTGTGTCAGTGGCGAAAAAGCCGTGATCCGCCTCCTTCCTCGGAAAAATCCCTTTAGTAAAATTGAAGACCTCGGCTTTAACCATAAAACCCAACCCATCTATCAAAACTGGCTCAAGCAACCCCAGGGCATGATTATCCTCACCGGACCCACCGGTTCCGGGAAAACCAGTACTCTTTATACCAGTTTACAATCCGTAGCCACAGAGCAAGTGAATGTAGTCACCGTTGAAGATCCCGTAGAATACATCTTACCCGGAATTACCCAAACCCAAGTCCACGAAAGAGCAGGCATGACCTTTGCCGCTGGATTGCGGGCCATTTTGCGCCAAGACCCCGATATCATTATGGTCGGAGAGATTCGCGACCATGAAACCGCAGAAACCGCAGTCCGAGCAGCTTTAACCGGTCATTTAGTCTTTACCACCTTGCATACCAATGATGCCGTGGGAGCCATTCCCCGGCTCAAGGATATCGGACCCGATCCGGGTTTGATTAGTGACGCGCTCCTGGGGATTATTGCCCAGCGTTTAGTACGCCGTGTTTGTACCCATTGTGGCGCGCCCTATCGCCCTAGTGAAGAGGATTTAAAGAAATTAGGCATTGGTTTACATGAAGCCAACCCAGAAGAATGGCGTAAAGGACAAGGGTGTGTTAAGTGTTTTCAGTCGGGATATTTAGGACGAGAGGCCATTATTGAGTTGCTTAATGTAGACGATCCCATTCACGAGTTGATTTATGAAGGGGGAGTCACTGACTTGCGCCGACATTTGAAAAACACAGATTTTATGTCCTTTCGCAAAGCAGCCACTGATAAGGTAACCCTGGGTAAAACGACGGTGGAGGAGGTGGAGCGAGTTCTCCCTCGCAGCGCCATGCAGTATAAGTTGACTTGAGAACCGAAACCCAACCTCGTGCCGTGACTGGCCGAAAATCATGTATTATACCCCCTTCCTTTTAGTGCTGTAGTACTATGGCAGCTCATATTTCTAAAGCGCTACAGCACCTTTATTAGAGTAATACAAACTGTAGTAAAATAGCTATAATTGTTGGTTAAGAGGGTAAATGTACAAAGATTTTCCTGGGTGAAAACACAATGAGAAAACTGGCAACAATCGAGCAAATAAAGTCTTCGCAGCCTGTGCCCAATGCTGATTCGCTGGATGTCGTTCAGGTACGAGGCTGGCAAGTGGTAACCAAGCGCAATGAATTTCAGGTGGGGGATCTGGCTGTTTACTTCGAGATTGACTCTTTTCTCCCCATTCGCCCTGAATTTGAATTTCTCCGATCTAGCTCCTTCAAACGTATGGGAGAAGAAGAAGGGTTTCGCTTGCGAACCGTCAAGTTGCGCAAACAACTTTCCCAAGGTTTGGTTTTACCTGTGGCGACATTTCCGGAACTTGCAGCGCTGTCTTGCTCCGTAGGGGATGATGTCACTGAGCTATTGGGGGTGCAGAAATACGAGCCTCCAGTTCCAGCCTCTCTATCGGGGTTGGTGAAGGGAGCATTCCCTAGCGTTATTCCGAAAACTGACCAAGAACGGATTCAAAACCTGTGGGAATCTTATGCTGCTACTCTCCAGGATGTTGCCTTTGAGGAAACCATTAAGCTGGATGGCTCTTCCATGACGGTGTACGTCCGAGAGGGTGAGGTGGGAGTTTGCTCGCGTAACCTAGACCTCAAGTGCGATCGCCCTGACAAGCCTCGCAATATTCTCTGGCAAGTCGCTCTGAAGCTAAATTTGCTCGAATTGCTGCCTCCACTCAATCGCAACCTAGCCATTCAAGGCGAGTTGATCGGCCCTAACATTCAGAAAAATAACGAGAAACTGACAGAACCGGCTTGGTTTATCTTTGATATTTGGGACATCGATCGCCAGCAATATTTCCCGGCATCAGAGCGGCTCTCTTTTATCCAACAGCTCGGCTTGCAGCATGTGCCCGTCGTCTCTGAATCGATTCAAGTCTTCCGCAACTTTTCTTCCCTTGAGGAGTTGCTCTCTCATGCCGATGGCCCATCTTTAAATGCCAGTAGACGAGAGGGCTTGGTATACAAATCCCTAGAGCCAGTTGATGGAGAGATGCTTTCTTTCAAGGCGATCTCCAATCGATGGTTACTCAAGAATGAATCAGGTTAAGAATAATGGTGAATAAACTCCCTTGACCGAGTTGACTGGTAACCGTAAGATAGCTTTGATGATGATGGGCGATCGCCCAGGCAATGGCTAAGACCATTTCTCTATGAAGCTGCAACTAATCGATCCTTTCTTTCTATTCCTCCTAACCAACTTAATAAGGATAATAAGGAGGAGGTATACATGGAGTTGCTGTGATATCGCATAGAAATGCGGACAAGTAATGCATAGACAGATGGACTAGGAGTACTATTACGCCACCAACTAATAAGGCTAAGGAAGGGTTTGCTGATAAAATATCGTCGCCAAATTCCTTAGCTCCATTAGCAATAAGTAGTTCAATAATTTCTTCCCTATCCCCCAGTTCTCTGGCTAAAGTTAGCGGACGTTTGCTCGAATGCTCTGTATTATCGTTGCCATAAAAAGTATAATAACGAATGCTACCTAAGTATACACCGCGATCGATTAACACCTTCACTGCTTCTGGGTAATTTCCTTGAATAGCCTCATTGATGGGAGTCTTACGAGGCCAACCGAGTGCATTCCTCTCAGCTCCATTATCTAATAGTAGTTCTATCATCTCTACATGACCGTATCTACAGGCTCGATGTAACGGCGTGTCTTCTTTTTCTGGCTCGGCATCAAGCTTGGCTCCTTTTTCAATCAACAATTGAGCGACAGCGAGTGCATTATGCTTGGCAGCATGGTGGAGAGGAGTATCGCCTGATTTATTGCGAATATGAATGTCGGCTCCTTTTTCAAGCAAAAATTCGGCGACTGGCATCGAATCTCGGCAGATTGCCAGATGCAATAAGCTCGCTCCTCCGAAGAAAGGTTCATTTCGCTTGATGTTGAGAGAATTAATATCGTCCTCGTCAGCGAGCAAACGTTTTAAGTTTTCTAGATCTCCCAACGCTGCCGCTAAATAGATACAGCGCTTTGCGCTGTTATGATGGACAGTAACAACAATGAGTAAACCAGTTTTTTAACGGTTCAGGATTAATCAACTTTATAGCTACGGATAGGAGGATATCAATCATAGCACTGGTAGTAGGAGCAAAACCTAAGA
>NZ_JAGHZH010000195.1:0-30282 GCF_017746885.1 Roseofilum sp. SBFL
AAATTGAACACTTTTGGGAGCGGCTGAAGAAGGAGGTGGGAAAACTCAAGAACCAGTGTGAATCCCTTTATGATGCCATCATAGAAGCTTTTAAGATACTGTCCTAACGCTCCCTTTCTTTGCTATAGCGCGATAAAACTCCGTTTCACTTCGCGATCGCATCATCTCTACAAAGTCGTCTGAGCCGATCGCTTGTTCGACGGGCCAAACCCCTGGTTTTTTCAGTTTTCCCTGCCAAATCCACTCAGCTAAGGTTCCTGTGCCCCATCCGGCAGCGATCGCCGTATGGGGATGATAAAATCGGCTTTGATATTGGGCCTGTTTGCCCTGGCGCTCTCCTTCCACTTCGACAATCATGACAATACCGACACCAGAGAAGCGATCGCTAATTTGCGTCATGCGATAACTAATTTGCGAGAGTCCTTCAATGACCCAAGGATGATTAATCCAAGATTGAGGTAATTTAGTCATCAGAGCCGTTAAACGGTTGTAAATATCGGGTGCAGAGCCGAATTTAGTAATCACATTCTGTACGGGGAAACTTTCCGCTAATGTCCAAGCTTCGGGGACATCGTACCAATAGACTCCCAGGCGATCGAATGGGGGGCCAAAGTCGATAATTTGGCGATCGCTGTAGGGGGCGATCGTTTGCCATTGTCCCCCTATCCAGGCTAAAAACGGATGTTGCAGGCCTAAAAATGTTGTTCGCATCACCGTTATCCCTGCGCCTCCAGACCCTCCTACGGCATAATACAGGCGAATCGTTTCTACTCGATCGAATGGGTCTACTGCTTGCCGTACCATGCTATTAGAAATGCCCGGAAAAACCCCCGTATTTACAATGGCAGTAATTCCCGCTTCTTGAGCTGCGGGGGCTAATGCCAATGCTTTTTGGGTAAACGAGCGATGATCGCTAACATCCAGATAATCCACCCCTTGTTCAATACAACCCTTGAGAACCCTAGCGTCCCGATGGTGAAACGGCCCAGCACAATGAATCACCAGTTGACTTTCGGCGATCGCCTCTTGGAGCTGCTCCCGGTTCCCTAAATCAAGAGCCAAAAATTGCCCCATGAAATCCCAATCATGCCTCGGACGCTGACGACCTGTAACTACAATCTTTGCCCCCATGCGCCCTTGTAAATCTTGGGCCACATGATGACCAATTCTTCCGGTTCCTCCCACAATTAAGATTTGATCTTTAGCCAACGTCTTTACCTCAATTCGTTATGAAATCCTGACTCTTTCCCAAGAAATGGTTTTAACCATGATAAGATACTGGGTTGGCATAAGGCTTAACCATCTTAACCGTTTTCAGCCTAAAAAACAGAAAACCGATAGACTCAAATGGGGGTAAAGCAATTGAATGAGACGCTTATATAGGCTATTCAAGGAAAGTATGGAATCCCGTTTTCTTGCATTGCCTTTTGCCTTTCGCCTCTTGCCTCCTTCCTTGACTGGTTACCCTTCGCGTCTACCCTATCTTAAATTGAATTATGACCGATCAAATTCGCTTTTTAATGTGTGATCCTGAACACTATGACGTGGATTATGTCATTAATCCTTGGATGGAAGGCAATATTCACAAATCCTCTCGCTCTATAGCAGTAGAACAGTGGAACAAACTTCACCATATTATTAAAGAACATGCCATCGTAGAATTAGTAAAACCGGAACAGGGATGGCCGGATATGGTGTTTACTGCTAATGCAGGTTTAGTACTGGGTAAGACGGTTGTTCTCAGCCGATTTTATCACCCTGAACGACAAGGAGAAGAACCTCATTTTAAGACCTGGTTTGAATCTCAAGGATTCACGGTGCATGAATTACCGAAAGATGTACCTTTTGAAGGGGCAGGCGATGCTTTATTTGACCGGGAAGGAAGATGGTTGTGGGCTGGGTATGGATTTCGGTCTGAACTCGAGGCTCATCCGGCGATCGCCGAATGGTTAGATGTAGAAGTTCTCTCCTTACGCTTAATGGATGAGCGCTTCTACCATCTCGATACCTGTTTCTGTCCCTTAAGCGGTGGCTATCTGCTCTACTACCCACCTGCCTTTGATGGATATTCTAATCGCCTCATTGAAATGCGGGTTCCGGCGGAAAAACGGATTGCCATTAGTGAACCCGATGCCGTTACTTTTGCTTGCAATGCGGTCAATATTAACGATATTGTCATTCTCAATAAAGCCAGTCAAGATTTAAGAAATCGCTTAGAAACTTCTGGTTTCCGAGTCATTGAAACCCCATTAACGGAATTTTTGAAAGCTGGGGGCGCGTCGAAATGTCTCACCCTGCGAATTACCGAACCGGTACGCACAGAACTCCACGCTACCACGCAAATTGATACCCGTACCATTCAAATGGTTGGCCATTTACTCGATGCAGGATTAATGAACCGGGCGTTAGATTTGATTGTGGATGGTGGCGGTAGCTTCAAGGTTCTGAACTTCAATTTGGGCGAACAACGGCAAAGTCCCTCCGAAGCCGATGTGAAAGTGTCTGCTCCTTCGGCTGAGGTCCTCGATGATATTATGTCCCAGTTGATTGATTTGGGCGCAATACCCGCCTCTGAAGACGAGGAAGAATCGCGACGCGAACCGGTTCCTCAACCCGGAACTGCACCAGATGATTTCTATGTCAGTACCATTTATCCCACAGAAGTGCGGATTCAGGACACTTGGGTGAAGGTACAAAAACAACGCATGGATGCTTCGATCGCCGTTACCTATACAGAGGAAGGACCAGTAGCTCAATGTAAATTAATACGAGATCTGGCGATCGGTGAAGATGTAATTGTCGGTACTCGTGGCATTCGTACACTGCATAAGGTGGAAACCCGGGATCAAAAAGCACCTCAAGAGTTTAGCTTTATGAGTGGTGGAGTCTCCAGCGAGCGCCGCGTAGAATTAATGGTTGAGCAGGTGGCTTGGGAGTTGCGCCATATTCGCGATCAAGGCGGTAAAGTGGTGGTGACGGCTGGCCCGGTGGTTATTCATACTGGTGGCGGACAGCACTTAGCGACACTGATCCGGGAAGGCTATGTACAAGTGCTATTGGGTGGAAATGCGATCGCCGTCCATGATATCGAACAAGCACTGATGGGAACATCCTTGGGTGTGGATATGAATCAAGGCGTAGCCGTACAAGGAGGGCATCGTCATCATCTGAAGGTGATTAATAAGATTCGTCGCTGTGGGAGCATCGCCCAAGCAGTAGAATCTGGAGTATTAACCAAAGGGGTGATGTACGAATGTGTCCAGAATCAAGTGCCCTTTGTCTTGGCCGGTTCCATCCGCGATGATGGTCCCTTACCCGATACCCAAATGGATATGATCGCGGCTCAACAAGAATATGCCCAACTCCTACAAGGTGCGGATATGGTGCTGATGCTCTCCTCGATGCTCCATTCCATCGGTGTCGGCAATATGACTCCTGCGGGTGTAAAAATGGTTTGTGTGGATATTAGTCCAGCCGTTGTAACCAAATTAAGCGATCGCGGTTCCTTAGAATCGATCGGTGTAGTTACCGATGTCGGCTTATTCCTGAGTCTGCTCGTGAACCAACTCCATAAACTAACCACCGTTTATCAAACCGTTTCGTAGCCTAAGAACCAGGGGAATGGGGGATAGGAAGCTATTACTCCTCCCCATCCCCCATTCTCCTCTTACTCCTTCATGACCCTATTGCCATCGATCAATAAATTGCTACAATTTGAGGAACAACTGCCCATTCATTGTCATTAAGACTTTCAATCAACATGGCATCCCAACAGGTTCCCCAAGAAGTCGTCGATCAAGTCGCTGAATATTTCAGTATTCTCTCAGAACCGATGCGCTTAAAGCTTTTAAACTTATTGCGCGATCGCGAGCATTGTGTACAAGAATTGGTCGAAGCCACCCAAACCAGCCAAGCGAACGTCTCCAAGCACCTCAAACTGATGTTACAAGCAGGAATTCTGAAACGACGATCGGAAGGAACGTCCGCTTACTATAGCGTTAAAGACGAATTAATCTTTGAACTGTGTAATTTAGTCTGCGATCGCATCGCCAGTCGAATTGAACAGCAAGCCCGTCACTTCCGAAGTTTTAGTATGACGGGCAAACAACTGATCTCCTAGAGGGCAAACTCTTGGTCATAGACTGCGCGAGTCATGGGTTGCTGAATTTCCAAGCCTCCCCCCCCTAAATACTCCAAGGGTTCACCTTCGACAGACAGCCAAACTTGAGCATCTCGGTCTAAACTGGTAGCTGTATACAAAATTTGCCCTAATCGTCCCATCATCGAGGCGCTGCCGCCTCCTGTAGTAAATTCCTGGGAAAAATTCAGGTGGATACCATCGGATTTTTGCTCTAAACTTAACACCGTTGTGCCTGGGGGAATCGTACTCGACATTTCCGGGTCGGCAGGAGCTTCTAAAACCGTTTTCAAGGCCAGGGTCAACTGCTCTTCGGATGACCCAATTGTTTTTATCTGCACAGGTGTAGAGACTAATTCTAAACTATTCCCAGTATCTTTAAGCCAATAAGCTTGAGGGATATTGTTTTCCGACGGGATAGGTTTGACTTCTTCTAGGATCGAAGATGAACTGTTAGGGGCCTGCATAGAATTAATCATCCACCAGGCTGTACCCCCTCCAGACCCTAGAATTAAGGCTGATAGTCCGACAACTAGGCCAATATGAATACCGCGATTTTGTTTGGGTTGTTCCATGATTACCGTCCTTATTGAGTTGCGCGATGTTGAATACACGAGGGAATAGGTAATAGGGAATAGGGAATAGGAAATAGGGTAAACCAGGTTTTCCCTTCTGCCCATTACCAACATATGATATGGATCGAGGTCTACTCCTCTAAATCAGGATTGTCTGAAGGCTCAAAGGGCTGGATTCTAAGAAATCCAGCGATTTCCAGTTGACCTGGAGTAATGTGCATCTGCAATAGGCGCAGGATTACGGAATTTGATTCGAGGGTCCGGAGGTCAACTTGTTCGCGAATTCCCCGTTGAATCAGGTTTGTGACTAGGGGAGGAACCGGTTCTTGATTGACGGTGACCTCCAGATCGACGAGTTCTAAAGCCCACCCTTTTATGATAGTGACACCGGATTCAACAGCAAGGTTGAGTTCAAAGGGTTGGGAGGAGGATTCGGTATCCGAGTCGGGGATTTGCTGAAGTTGGACTTGAATCCGTATCCGGTTGTCTAAAAAGGTAATTTCTGGGTTAACGATATGATAGCGCTCCAGTTGGGTTACTGCCAGGCGAGGGAGGGAAGAAATTCCCAGTTGACGCAGAAAGTCACTCATTTGGGGTGAGTTTAACCACTCATTGAGCGCTGTATCCGTGAAGCCAATTTTAATTCCCGCTTGTAAGGGCTGCTCTAGGAAAGAAACGCTGGGGCTATTTCTCAAATCGTCCAGATTTAAATCAATGGCATCGGTTTCTATTTCTAGTTTAGCCATTTGTAAGTCGTCAGTGAGCCAAATCCCTCTGCCAGCAATTCTGACCCGTTCCGCTTGACCTTGTAGCAGTCGATGAACGGGAGCATTATCGACTCGCACCTGCCAAGTTTCTGCCCTATCAAAGGTAGATTTAAGCAGAGATTGGGTGATTTGATCGACAAATAGTCCAGAAGGCGATCCCACTAGGAATAAACTCGATAAGATAAGGGTTAGGCCTTCCATGACTGCATCTTCAGTAAGAGGTTCCTTGATGTTATACAATGCTATAACAGAGTTTTATCACGGTCTTGATGAAAACTTTAGATTGGACTCGAATTCTTCGGAATGCGGTGATTACAGCATTTTTAGCTTATGGATCGATGAGTTTTTGGACTCAAGCCCACTGGTCTATGTTAGCTTGGGGAGCAGCGATCGGAGGATTAGTGGAGTTGGGGTTTCAAGCAGGACGCGATCGCTAAAAACAGCCTAATCCTTAAGTAACAAAGGTTCAATTAAATCTAGAATTTTATCTAACCGATAATTGTGAGCGAGTTCACCAATCTGATCTTTAATTTCTACTTCAGATTCAGGTAATTCATCCAGCAGCTCTAGCACTTTTTGATCGTCGGCTTCACAACAGGCTTTATGCATTTTTCCCAGCCAAGCCACCGATATAGACTGCATGAATTCTCTCAATTTTTCCCAAGAGTCCACAGAACTCCGAACAAAATGGTTACTGGGTTTTTGTTCTTGCTTTTCTTTTTCCGTATTAAGTTGTATCTCAGCACTTTCTTCCAGCTTTTGGAAGGGTAGAATAACGGTTGCTGTTGTGCCTATATCAACTTGGCTCTCAAGTTTAATTTGACCGCCCATTTGCTTAACTAATTTCTGGCAGATGGGTAAACCTAATCCCATTCCTTCTTGAAACTCTCCTGTCTTAACATGACGTGAAAAAGGTTCAAATAAATGCTCTAGCTCTTCTGGTTTAATCCCACAGCCTGTATCTTTAATTTTCCATGTTATCCAATGGACTGTATTTGGATTGAAATTCAAATAATCAGGAATATTTTGAGAGAGCCGATCGACTCTCTCCCGATCTAATAGAGTGACCTGGATCGCGATCTCACCTTCGGAGGTGAATTTGGCTGCATTGTCTAACAAATATTTAAGAATTGTTTGTAAAGGATAAGCCTCGATTTGAATCCAGGCAGGAACTTCTGAATCCACTGTGCAAATTAGGGACACATTTTGAAAAGATAATTGACTGTCAAACGTACCCACCAGTTCATGAATTATATCATTTATCGCTACAACACTCAGGTATGTCGATGTATCTTTCTCCTCTTCATTACAGATGGAGATAACATTATTTATCAATTCCAAAAGCTTATAACCACCACTATAAATTCCTTCAATTAGATGGTTTTGCTTGTCCGAAAAATCCCGCTCTTCACGTAAGATTTGGCTGAATCCTAAAATGCTATTTAAGGGAGTTCGTAATTCATGACTCATTTGACTAATAAACTCACTTTTAACTTGATTCGCTTTTTCGGCTACTTCATTGGCTGTTTTGAGTTGATCTATATTAACTTTTAGCTGTTCATTAATTAACTCTAATTCCTGAAATGATTGATTGAGTTTTTGTGTCATTACATTAAAGCTCATTGCCAGTGTGCCAATTTCATCTTTACTCAATACCGGTATATTAAAATTCAAGTTTCCTTGAGAAATTCTTATTGCTGCTTCGGATATTTCGGCAATAGGTTTTACTAATCTGCGGGAAATAATATAGATCATTGTTAGAATTATGACCAGAAAAAGACAGCCAATCATAAGGATTTGGCGAGCCAAGTTTTCCGCTAAATTAAACGCTTGCTTTTGAGAAATTTCAGCAACTAAACCCATATTTTTATCTTCCAGCCACCGATAAAAGCCTAGGACTGGAACATCTTCATGGTTAATATATAATCCGGTTCCATTTTGACCTTCAAGAACAGAGTCAATAGCTAGGCTACGAATCGGCCGATCTTGATTTTCATCACCTAAGTTTAGGGAATTGACAAATGTATTTTTTCCACCAATACGACTAATCAAGTAAATCTGATTATCCTGGTCATAATCTTTGCTATTGTGAAGAACTTTATCGACTTCACCCAAGTCTAGTTCTATGGAAATATAAGCAAGTTTCTGATTATCTCTATAAATTGGAGTGACAAAAGTAATTGCTTTATTTTGAGTCAGAACAGAATTATAAAAGATGGGGTTGATGGGATCTTCTCGGTTCGTTACATAAGTGGTTAAATCTCCTAATGGCTGGTAGGTTTTTTCTAGAAAAGGATTAGTTGAGATAAGGACAATACCTTGATTACTTACAATAGAAGCAATTTTTATATTGGATTTAATATCGGTGACTTTAATTAAGATATCTTTAATCTGTTTATGAATGATATCTTGAGAGAGACTGGGATCGGAGTTGGAATTTAAAAAAATATCGATTCGATCAATAATTTCTGGGATTTGGGCCAATAAAAATGCATCTTCCAACTGTAGTAAAAACCATTGGTTAATTTCGTTTTCTTTGATCGAAACAGCTAATCTAAGCTGATTGATCATGGATTGTTTGAGGGAAGAATGAGCTAGGATATAAGCGCTAGCTGCAACAAGAACCAGAATTAAAAACGAGAGACTCGAATAATAAATAGCGAGTTTTTTAAGCAGACTTTTTTTAAAGAAACGAATCATAATGACAAGGTTAAAGATGCATTATTCGTGAATGGACAGAAAAAGTGATGTTATTTTTAAATCTTTAAGACTTCACTGGATTAAGGTTAAAGTTGTTCTAAAAAGTTGATGAATGGTTGCCAATTATCATCCACCATAATGGGGTTCCATATGGCTTCGATCGCTGGCCTTAACAGATCGACTTGCGGATTAGCCTTTTGCAGGCGATCGCCAATTTCAGCTAGTTTTTCTTCGCCGTTTCGACCTAATACCCTATGATACAAGATTTTCCAAGCCTGCCAAATTGAACTAGGGCCAGCGCTAGACCAGTTGGGAATTTCATCCATATGTTTTGACCAAATGGGATCGAAGCGATCGCGCAGACCCATAAAAAATTGAGGGTATCCGTTCTGAGTATCTTTGAGTAATTTTAGGGTTAACTCGACTAACTCCTGGGCTTCTTTTTCTTCCATTTGATCGCGATCTAAGCCTAACCGACGTAACATGAGTTGCTGGTAAGCCGGTTCATAATGAACCTTAAACTGTTCTAAACTCTCTTGCATAGCAGTTTTGGGGATCGCTTTAGCCAGAGCGACACTGAGCAGTTCTAAATTGAGTTGACAAATCAGAGGTTGATTCCCATAACTGTAGCGTCCAGAATAATCGAAAGAAGCGGCTGTAAAATTAGGATCGTAATGGGGAATAAAAGCATAGGGCCCATAGTCAAAACTTTCACCGGTAATCGACATATTATCGGTATTTAAAACCCCATGACAAAAACCTGCGGCCATCCATTGAGCGGCTAATTGAGCGACTCGTTGCACCAATTGATCGTAAAATCGGATGTAGCGATCGCGTGCAGACTCAGGCTGCACTAGAGGTAAAGGCGCTGGATAATAGGTTTCAATGACATGATCTAAGAGTTTGGTGATTAAATCCGATCGCTCGAAATACCGCAGCCGTTCAAAGGTACCAAAGCGGATATGGGAGCGACTCCAGCGTACCATCACACACGATCGCGCCGGAGACGGTTCATCAGATCGCCATAATGACTCTCCCGTTTCGATCAGACTCAAACAACGAGAAGTCCTTACCCCTAACCGATGCAGCATTTCTCCCGCTAATATTTCCCGTACTCCCCCCTTGAGCGTCAACCGTCCATCTGCCCCCCTGGAATAGGGAGTCATGCCCGATCCTTTTGTGCCAAAATCATATAATTGGCCATCAACTGCTCGCACCTGGCCATACAAAAACCCCCGACCATCGCCTAACCAGGGGTTGTATTCTCCAAATTGATAGCCATGATATTTGAGAGCTAAACAAGGGTGATCGCTTTCAAATTTGCCAAAAAAGTCGATAAAATGGCGATCGCTCACTTGCTGGGGATTGAGTCCCATTTGCACAAGCAGATCGTTATTTCGCCATCGCAGAATATGTTGAGGAAATTGAGCTGCTGCCACGGGATCGTAATAATCATCCCCTAAGTTTTCTAGGGCACTTTCGGTGTTTAAACTCTCAAAAGGATTCGTCTCTACCGTGTCACTCATCACTTGTCCTGATTATGTCCCCCTCCTATTCTGACTCAGAAGCGGCATCTTCTGCTTGTCCCAAACGACGAATATTGAGGACATCGCTCATATTGCGAATTTGAGTAAACACAGATTCAAGTTGGGGGCGATCGCGAATTTCCATCCCTAAATTGATCGTTGCAGGTTTCCCGGGTGTGGTGTTCACATCCACGTTACGCACATTAATCCCTTGATCGCTTAACCGAGAGAGAATATCCTTGAGAATGCCTACCCGGTCAATGGTTTGGATTTGCACTTGCACAATATAGGTCATAGCAGTCGGAGTTCTTTTCTGGTTTTTACCGTTCCAACTGATCGGGATCAGGCGATCTCCTTCCACATTTTCCACATTTTGACAGCCTTGGCGATGAACAGAAATTCCTCGTCCCCGAGTAACCACTCCAATAATCAATTCTCCCGGAATAGGATTACAGCATCCAGCCAGATAATAAAGCAAGCCTTCAATCCCCACAATGGGAGAACTGTGCTCCCCACCAGAAGACTGAGGTGCAGAAGACGACGACGGAATCACCGCCTCACCTTTGAGTCCTTCTTTACACTCCGGTTCTAAGGGTTGAGTGGCGCGAATCGCATCTCGCAGACGGTTCACGACCAAGTTTAAGGTCAGCTCACCATAACCCAAAGCAGCGAGTAAATCATCAACAGCGTGATAATTACAGCGTTCTACAACCCATTGCATAGGTTGGGATTTGAGTAGAGCTTCAAACCCAGATTTACCCATTTCTTTTTCCAGCAGTTCCCGCCCTCTGGCAACATTTTCTTCTCGATGCGATCGCTTGTACCATTGCCGAATTCGGTTCCGCGCTCCTGCGGTTTTGACAAAATTGAGCCAATCTAAGCTAGGATGGCTATTTTTTTGCGTCAAAATTTCCACAATATCCCCATTTTTCAACATCGTATTCAACGGAACCATCCGGCCATTGACCCTAGCACCCGAGCAATGATTGCCCACTTCCGAGTGAATTCGATAGGCAAAATCAACCGTTGACGATCCCGAAGTCAGGGAGAGAACATCCCCACGGGGAGTGAAGACATAGACATCATCTTCAAATAAATTATCTTTGATATTTTCTAAGTACTCCTGAGCATCTTTGAGATCGTTTTGCCAATCGAGCAGTTGACGTAACCAAGTAAACTTTTCATCGGTATCGGTCATGTCGCCATAGTTCGATCCGGCTTCCTTATATTTCCAATGGGCAGCAATCCCATATTCTGCCACTTGATGCATTTCCTGGGTACGGATTTGCACCTCTAAAGGCCGACCAGTGGGCCCAATCACGCCTGTATGCAAAGATTGATAGCGATTCGGTTTCGGCAGACCAATATAGTCCTTAAATCGACCTGGGATCGGCCGGAAGGAGTCATGAACGATCGCTAATGCCCGATAGCATTGATCGTGATTTTCAGTAATTATACGAATGCCAGCAATATCAAAAATTTCGTGAAACTCCTTTTGCTGCTTGTGCATTTTGCGATAAATGCCATACAGATGTTTAGGACGGCCCGTAATTTCCACAGTGGTAATCCCAATCTGTTCCATCCGAATCTCTAGAATTTCAATCACATTCTTCAGGTGTGTTTCCCGGTCTATTCGCTTTTCAGCGACTAGGCATTGCACTTCCCGATAGTAGGTGGGTTCTAAATACTTAAATGCTAGGTCTTCGAGTTCCCATTTTATGCGCCCGATTCCCAAGCGATTAGCTAAAGGAGCAAAGATTTCACGGGTTTCTAAGGCGATCGTCCGTTGTTTATCCTCCTTCATAAATTCTAGGGTTCTCATATTATGAAGTCGGTCGGCTAACTTCACCACAATCACCCGAATATCTTGGGCCATAGCCAAAAACATCCGCCGAAAGTTTTCTGCTTGGCGTTCGGTTTTACTAGAAAATTTGAACTTAGAGAGTTTGGTTACGCCTTCGACCAGTTGCCGGACTTCTGAACCAAAGCGCTCTTCCAACTCTTCTGGGGTTACCTCTGTATCTTCCACCACATCATGGAGAAAACCGGCGGCAATCATGGGGGCACTGCCTCCGAGTTCGCGCAATAATCCCGCGACTGCAACCGGGTGAGAAATATAGGCCTCTCCTGATTTTCGATATTGTCCTTTATGGAGTTGATAAGCAAATTCAAAGGCTTCCCGAATTAAGCGCCGATCTTCTGGCAATTCAGGGGGAGGAATCGATTCAGCGAGGACTTGCTCTGGGTTTAAACAAGCAGTTAACCAGTGGGGAAGGGTAAGATCGAGGGAGTTGGGTTCAGTGATGGTTTTCATAGCGGGTGGATGTTTTGGGAATGATAATAGCTAATCTAATCTCGGAATCATCGAAGGGACTCAAGATTACGAGATTAGGATAATCGCAATGGAAAAATAGTTGGTGGTGGAGATAACAAAGATGCAGATCCTGATTTCAGGTTATCTCTGATGCTCTGTTATTTAATACTATTACTATAACTTTACACCTTTAAAAAAAGCGAGGGGATGAAATACCTCTATGTTAGGGCAACAACATAAGCAGATTTACGAGAACTTTCTCGAACGCTTAAGGAAAGTCTTAATGCTGACTACAAGCAAGACTAATCTAGAGGGATTAATTCCAGCTTGCCAGGAGGCTGAAGATTTTTTTGCGCAACAGATTGCACCCCGGTTTGGGGATGAACCCGATTCCCCCACTGAGATGGCTTGGCAGTCGATTCACACGGAGATGCATAAACAAATGAAATTATTGGTAACTGAGACTACATTTTACCAAATGAGTCGCCAGGAATTGGCGAAACAGCAGAGAAAAAATAGGATTAGTAATTATATCCGGAATCTCATTCACTATTGCGAGATGATTTTAGGGTCTGGTGGGTAAGGTAATGGTGAAGGTGGTTCCTTGGTTTACTTGGCTGTTAATGTGAATGGTTCCGTTGTGTAAATCCACACTTTTTTTGACAATGGAAAGTCCTAAGCCTGTTCCACCAATATTGCCAATATTGCTGCCTCGATGAAAGGAATCAAACAGATGCTGTTGCTCAGATTCAGGAATGCCAATTCCTCGATCTTGAATCTGAAATTCCATAGTGTTGTTCAGACAACGCACGCGAACAGATACGGTTCCTCCCTGGGGAGAATACTTAATGGCATTGGAGAGTAAGTGAACGAGGATTTGCTCAAGTAAGCTGCTATCGAGCATCCATGAGGTGACAGAGTCTTGGGGGAGAAATTCCAGGGAATATTGGGAACCGGCGATCGCCTGCATCCGGGCGATCGCTTGTTCAAATAGGGGAATCACATCCACCAGTGTGGGGTTAAATTCCAGCAAGCCAAAATCCGCATCCTTGATAAACAGGATATCCTCTAAGAGGCTAGTCATATGATTAATGGCTTTATGAATCCGGTCAAAATGCTTATTTTGCTTTTCCCGATCCCACTTATCTCGATATCGCTCTAGCATCCCTATGGATAAACCGATAGTGGTGAGGGGGGTGCGATATTCATGGGAGATGGTGGTAATAATCCGAGATTTTAGCTCATTGAGGGCTTGTAGATGATTTAAAGCTTGATTAAGATAAGGGTCGATGAAGCAACGATCTTGGGGATGAGAGATGCCCAGTAAGCTGGTAATTCGTTTGTTGAGCAGTTGAGGATGAAGGGGTTTGGGTAAATAATCATCAGCCCCCAGCTCCAAAATTTGGCTAATAAAATCGGGTTGGTGACACTCACTGATGGCTAAAATCGCTGGAGGGTAAGTTTGGCACTTCTGTCGATAAGCGATCGCCTCAGTGAGAGGTTGCAAGTTGCTGCTGTTGACATCGACAACGATCAGATGGGGTTGCTCCGTGGTGATTTCTGCAATCTCACGGACAGTTTGAGTGACATACTGATGTGAGACAATCGCCCCTGCTAAAGGCGGATCGATCGATAAACTCAATTCTTTCGCGAAGGGAGGATCTTCTTCAACAATCAGAATCAACGAAGACATCAGAGATTGGATATAGTGCTTAGAGGTAACATCTGTCATCATCTCAGATTTTGCATCTTAAGATTTAAGGTCAGAGGATGAGTATAGCCATCTAGTAATCACATGTCTGATGACTATTGCTAGAGTGCTTATTCCCTTTTGTCTGACTTCTGCAAGAAGTCTATGGTCTAGATGCACCTTCAAGAGAATCATACCTGAATTGATGAAAATTGATGAAAGTCTACACTAATTTTGAGTGATTATCCAAGCTTAATCCATGGGTCTGAATGGTATTGCGCCCCTGAGCTTTAGATTGATAGAGAGCTTCATCGGCATTGATTAGTAGCTGATAGGGTTCCATGTCTAATCGAGGAGTTTGGCACGCGACTCCTAGAGATAACGTTAAGTTCGATCGGATCGGGGAAGCGAGATGCTCAATTTCTCGATCCTGAATCTCTTCCTGAATTTTGTCAGCGACTTCTAGAGCGCCATCTAAGGGAGTGTTAGGGAGAAGCACCACAAATTCTTCCCCACCATAGCGAGCGACTAAATCGGCTGGACGTTGGGCTGATGAGGCGATCGCCTGGGCAACTTTTCGTAAGCAATCATCTCCAGCTTGATGGCCATAGGTATCATTATAGAGTTTGAAATAATCGACATCGCATAGGATAACGGAGAGGGGAGTGCCTTCACGGGCAAGTCTGCGCCATTCCACTGCTAAGTATTGATCGAAGCATCGTCGATTGGCAATACCCGTTAAGCCGTCTAGGGTAGCCATTTGTTGGAGTACCCGATTGGTTTGAGCTAATTGTTGATACAGTTGCCCTTGACGGATGGCGATCGCTACCTGATGGGTAATTTTTCTCAGCAGTTCTAGTTGATCTTCTGGCCAAGTACGTGGCGATCGACAATCCTGTAAGGCGAAAAGCCCCCAAAGAGATTCGGGTGCTTTTTTCCGTAATTCTTCTGGTAATTTTATCCCCATATCTTGATCGGAGGTGAGTAACTCAAAACACTTAATTTGAATCACCAATTGGGATTTAACCTGCCATTGATGTAACTTTTCTTGAAATGCAGAGCGAGCTGGGGATAAAACCTCTTCAATCACCCCTAGTTTTAACTCTGATTCTGAACCCCAATCGAGGATTTCTTCGAGGTTAACTTCCTCAATGCTTTCTCCTAAAATTGAAGTACAATCAGGAGCAACTGACTCTACCAAAACACTTAACTGCGGTTCTGGGTGTAAACCATAGATTAATACTCGATCGGCTTGCAGGAGTTGCTGCACTTCCTGAACCGTAGTTTTTAAGATCTCCTCTAAATTAAGGGATTGGCGAATTTTTTGGGTGATAATACTAAGGATTTTTTCCTGTTGGGCTTGTTTTCTTAAAATCAATTCTGCTTGTTTGGTGTTGGTAATATCTCGACCTACTGCTTGATATTCAGCTAAAGTGTTCTGGGACGTAAAAATTCCTCGAATTGTCCAAGATTGCCAACTCAGATGGGGGTCATAGCCAAGGATCGGTAATTCTAGGGTAATGGTAGGACTTTTAGGGGTAATTTGACTCAATTGTGTCTGAAGTTGATGCCAGTCTTGAGCAAACAGTTCATAGGAAGCACACTGACCAATTAATGATTCTGGTGATTGATGACAAAATAAACTAAAGGCTCGGTTAATAAAGGTAATAGTTCCATCAGCTAAAAATCGACAAATGAATTCTGTTTGATCTTCAATAATACCCCGGTAGCGAGCTTCACTTTTCCGTAATTTTTCTAGGGTTTCTTTTCGCTTGATTGCATAATGAATGGCACGAGCCAGCATATTGGGACGTAACTCATTCTTAAAAATATAATCCTGTGCCCCTACTTTAAGTGCAGATATGGCAGTTATTTCATCTTCCAAGCCAGTCAGCACAATGATGGGAATATGAGGTGCTTTTTGGTACATTAACTGACAAGTTTCTAAGCCTCTGATATCTGGCAACGACAAATCTAATAAAATTACTGCATACGAATTTTTTAAGACCCATTCTATGGCTTCGGCCATGGTTTCCACACGATCAATGTTGTAATCGCATCCTTGTGCCCTTCTGAGTAAAGTTTCGATCAGACGAACATCAGTAGGATTATCTTCAATCAATAGTACATTTAGGATAACTTGATTCACCAGGCTTAATCCTTGACTATCTTCAATACAAAAGGCTAATTGATAAACAATTATACATGACATCCCTTTTTATCTGCCTTGATGTTTCAATTACCGCAGCCTCAATCTTATGATTCGCAGGATTGGGATTTGCTTTTCAGGTTAAACTATTGTACCGGGTATGGGGGGGAGTTTAACAGAAGTTAACCAAAATTCTTCTACTCGGCGAATCAAGTCTTGGAACTGATAAAAAGAGGAGGGTTTATTCAGATAACAATTGGCATAATTTTCGTAACTCGACAGAATATCGGCTTCATTCTCTGAGTTGCTTAACACGATCACAGGAATTACCCTCAGACATAGATCGGCTTTAATCTCCGCTAAGACTTCTAAACCCGTTTTAGTCGGTAACTTGAAGTCTAATAGTATGATCTGGGGGCGCGGACTTTGCTGATAGGGTTCCTGCTGATATAAAAAGGCGATCGCCTGTTCCCCAGTTTCTACCACATGGATCTGATACGTCATCGAGCCTTCCCGAAATGCCCGCACTGTTAAGGCTGCTTGACTCGGAGAGTCTTCGACCAACAAAATATGAACGGGTTCAGAACTGTAATTCAAAGTACAAAATTATCATCAGGTGCGATCGCCAATTGTAAAATAAAATGTCGCTCCCTGGTTCAGGTGAGACTCAACCCAAATCTTTCCCCCATGGCGTTGAATAATCTTATCGCAGATCGCTAACCCAATGCCTGTGCCTGGAAAAGTGCTTTGGGAATGGAGCCTTTGGAAAAGGACAAAGATGCGCTCGGCATAATGAGGATCAATACCAATACCGTTATCTTGCACCCAAAATAGCCAATGGCAATCTTGACGTTGAGCGCCAAGGTGAATCTTCAGGGGGCGATCGCTGCGAAACTTGATGGCGTTACTGCATAAATTTTGCCACAGTTGCACCATCTGGGAGCGATCGGCGTGGATGGTGGGTAAGGGATCGTGGGTAATGGTTGCACCACTTTCCTCGATCGCGACTTTTAAGTTAATCCATACCTGTTCTAATACCTCGTGAAGATCGGTGGGAAGCCTCTCTTGAGCGCGAGTTCCCACCCGTGAAAAGGCTAATAAATCGCGGATTAAGCTTTGCATTCGTTGTCCTTCACTGAGGATACAGTGAAGATAGCTTTGCCCTTCATCATCGAGAAGATCGCCATAATCTTCCTTCAATAGTTGACTAAAGCTCACAACTCCTCGCAGGGGTTCCTGCAAATCATGGGAAGCAACATAAGCAAATTGCTGTAATTCGGCGTTAGAGCGGGCTAATTCTTGTTGTTGGCGGATTTGTTGAGAAATTGACTCTTGTTGCTCGAGTTGGGCTTGCTGACGGGCAGTATGGGTATAGAGCATTTCCCCTACCACCTGTAAAATCCGACTATCTTTGACCGACCATTGTTTAGGGTTCTGACAATGAGACTCACATGTAATCTGTCCCCAAAGTTTTCCAGATGCTGTCCAAATGGGAACAGCTAAGAGGGAACCAATCTGCAACGATTCTAAATAGGCTTTCTCTAACTTCGCGATCGCTGGCAGATCATCAAGGGAATTAAATATCAACATATCCTGTTGGCGCAGAGTCTCAAACCACCAGACAAAAGGAGCTACATCCAGGTCTTGAAGCAGATCGCGAAATGGTATACTCTGAGCATTACACCATTCATCGGTTAAACTCAACTGAGTTTCTTCTGAATTGAAGCGAATTAAATAGACGCGGTTAGCCCCCATTGCTTGGGCTAGAATTCCCAACAGATCGTCAAAATCGAGGGTGTCATGGCGAGTGAGCCATTTAGAAACTTCAGATAAGGCAGTTTCCAATTTGAGGCGATATTTTAATTCTTCTTCCGCTTGTTTGCGATCGGTAATATCTTCTGCAATTCCAGCGATGCGCTCAATATTTCCCCACTGATCTTCAATGGGAAAGGCTCGATCCCAAATCCATCGGGTTTTCCCATTGGGACAAAGAATTCGATATTCACAAAAGGTATGTTCGCCCTGAATTTGCCGATCCCAGGTTTCTTTGACGCGATCGCGATCTTGGGGATCAATGCTCTCTAACCAAGAAAAATTAGGCTCATAGGCTTTTGAGAGCGATCGCTCCCAAACCTGTTCATACGCAGGACTCATATATTCGATCTGATAGGGATGGGTGGAAGCGAGCCAAAATACATCCTGAATATTGCCGGCTAATTGACGAAACCGTTCTTCACTTTCTCTGAGTGCCTCTTCTGCCTGTCTGCGCTCTGTAATATCGCGAATACTGATCACATAAACGGGTTCGCCCAACCAATAGGTTGGAGAAACACTCATTTCTCCAACCCCCATCACCTGTGTCCCTTGAATTAAATCAATTTCCGTTACACTGCCCACGGTTAGGGGTTGACCAAAATCGTGATCGACTAAACTAGATAGGGGACGATTAAACAATTTTTCTGCTGCGGGATTAACAAACTGAATCACACCCTGAAGATCCACAATCAGCAACCCATCAGAAGCGCTATTGATAATTGTATGCAGTCGTGCCTCACTTTCCCAGAGTTGCAATTCAATTAATTTGTGGGTGGTAATATCAATCGCTGTGCCTAAAATTTCAATCGGAACTCCTTTTGCATTGCGCTTAAAGATCATATTACGAGATCGCAACCACACCCAAGATCCATTCCGATGGCGCATCCGATACTCAACTTCCTGTACTTCCCCGTCAGCTAAACTTAACCACTCCTGTTTTATCGTTTCAATATGTTCCAATTCATCCGAATGATAATTTTTCTCAAAAAACATCGATCCTTGGGACTTAATTTCTTCAGGAGAATAACCCAGAACACTTTCTAGAGAGCGATTAACATAAATATTTTTTTCCGTTTGCAAATCATACAAGTAGAGTAATTCAGGAGAAGCATCAGTCAGTTGTTCAATAAAGCGTTTATTGTGGCGTAATTCTTCTTCTGTGTGCTTGCGATCGGTAATATCTCGATAAACACTCAAATACCAATATCGTTCTTCTTCCCAAATCATAGAGGTAGAAACCAGCAATGTTCTCTGTTCTCCATTTTTCGTGCAAATCACCGTTTCCACATCTTCTACTTTTCCGCGATCGCGCACCTGATTCATCTGAGCAGTCACTTGCCTTAAATCTACTGGGTTCGGATATAACAAGTTTAAAAAGTTATTCGCTTTATTCGCCTCTTCTTGAGAATATCCGGTCAGAGTTTCCATTTTAGGATTAAAAATCGTGAAATGTCCCTTATCATCACTCAGAGTAATACCTTCTCCCACCGTCTTAATCACCATTAATAGGCGATCTAGCAATCTGTTGATTAAATTAGAACTCTGTTTTTGAGACGTGATATCCGTATCTGTACCTGCCATGCGATAAGGCTTGCCTTCACTATCTCGAAACGCAATTCCTCGTGTCAACAGCCAGCGAATACTTCCATCTTTATGGACGATCCGATGTTCAACTTCATAAAGAGGGGTTGAGCCATCTAAATGTTCTTGAACTGACTTCCTTGTCATCTCTCGATCGTCAGGATGAATCAAATCCATCCAAGGATCGATATAATTGGGAATTTCTTCATTTTGATACCCCAAAACTCCTTTTAAGTTGGGCGAAATATATATTTCATTTGTCTGTAAGTTCCAATCCCATACTCCGACTTGACTGCTAGAAATTGCTAGGGTGTAGCGTTCTTCTGTTTGGTTGAGTAAATACTTTAGTCTCTGGTTTTCTTGAAGGAGTTCTTGTAGTTGAGTTTCCACAAACTTAAAATCACCCCAGACGTGAGAGGAACAGAAATCGTTGAATCTATTACAGAGTGCCAAACTAGAGGATCTAGGAAAAGCTGAACTATTCATCACTAATTGCTCCTATTTTGAGTAACAAGTCTCTCGTTTTCCTGATCTATCGTATGAATCAAAAATTAGGCTTAACTCTAACGGACTGTAGTCGGCAACTTGTACCTCAATCCATAGGAATAAAGAAGCGTATTAAAATAGTCCAGTCATTCTATCAAGAAACAAGGTTTCAATCGATTTTAAGATTGGATAGGTGGCTGAAGTTTACGATAACTCAGTAACCAATTTGCCATAGTTGCTCGTCGAGTTTGTCGCGGACCAAATTCACCAATTTTATATCCTTTAAATCCTAATTCCTGCTTGAGCAGTTGTTTATTTTCTGGAGGAATAGAGCGAGTTAGCTTTAGGGTTGCTGGACGAGAATCTATAAAATCAGGAGGTTCCGGATAAACTTCACCCCAATCGTCGATCGCTTGGCTGATATCCCAAGTTTGCTTATCTGAATTATAGCGATAGCCTAAATGATACCATACTAATTCATTAACTCTTTGATCTTCTAGGCTATTTTCTAGGGTTTCATCCACAATTGCCCAAATGGTTTCATCGGTAAGTGGGGGTAAATTAGACATACTTTGACTTTTGAGCCAATCGAAACTTAGGTTAAAAACTGATTATGGCGATCGCAGGGAAGCCATCGCCAGCATTTCAGTTGTTGCGGACCTCAATGGAGGATTACTCTATTTTAGATCGGATGGATTAATGGATCAATTGTGCTGTGTATCCCCCAGTCTTCTATATCTGGGGAATTCCTACAATTGATTGATTTTTTTAAAAAGACTGGACATCCAAGCATTACCCTCCAATCTGTAGCGCCATTAATACAAACCGTAGAGTAAAGATGGCTGCGATCGCCCATACCGCGGGAGCGACTTCGTGCATTTTACCTTGAAAGGATTTGAGCAACGGATAGGTGATAAATCCGATCGCCAAACCTTCGGCGATTGAGAAACTTAGAGGTATAAAAACTAATGTCAGAAATGAAGGGATAGATTCGGCTGGATCGTCCCAATGGATAGAGCGTACACTGCCCATCATCAACACGCCAATAATGACCAACGCAGGTGCAGTGGCAAAGGGAGGAATGCCGGAAATCAGGGGAATAAAGAAGATAGAGAGTGCAAACAATAGGGCACAAACCACGGACGTAAATCCCGATCGCCCCCCCTCGGAAATCCCCGAAGCTGATTCGATGTAAGTGGTTACGGTTGATGTCCCTAAAATTGCGCCCATGGTTGTGCCAACGGCATCAGCCATAAATGCTTGACTGGCTCGAGGAAGTTCCCCTCGGTCATTAATTAAACCGGCTTTCATGCCAATCCCGGCCAGGGTGCCTACGGTATCAAATAAATCAACAAATAGGAGAACAAATAGAATGGCTAATAGTTCCCAAAAGGGGATTTGATTCAGATTTACCAATCCGACAAAGGCTTGACCGAATAAATCACTCGGCCATTGAGGAAAGGCAAGAATACCGCTTGGTAAGGGGGCGACACCCAAAATCCAGGCTAAAATGGCCGTAGCGAAGATTCCTAATAGCAATGCGCCCCGAATCCGTCGCACCATAAATGCCGAGGTAATCAGGATTCCGAAAATGGCCATTAAGGTGACGGGATTATTTAATTCTCCTAAAGTGGTTATGGTGATTTGATCGCCTACGATTAACCCACCATTTTTGAGTCCAACATATGTAATAAATAAGCCAATTCCAGCAGCGGTAGATTGCTTAATACAAGCAGGAATAGCCGTTACCATCTGAGCGCGAATATTGGAGAGGGTTAAGCCGATAAAAATCAGCCCTTCGAGAAAAACTGCGGTTAAGGCAACTCGCCAATCAATGCCAAGTCTGAGGACAATGGAGAAGGCAAAATAGGCGTTCAATCCCATGCCTGGAGCGAGGGCAAAGGGGTATTTTGCATAACATCCCATGATTAAAGAGGCGATCGCTGCTGAAAAGGCCGTAGCAATGACCAATTCTCCAAATAAATCTCGACTCTCTTGTAAAAAAATGGCGTTCGACAAAATATCGGGATTGACGACCAAAATATAAGCCATGGTAATAAACGTCGTCGCTCCGGCTAAAACTTCCGTCTGCCAATTTGTATTCAAACTCTCCCATTGGAAGAATGCACCCATCCTTTCTAATAAAGATGAGGAATTAGACTGAGATTGTTCTTGGTCTGCACTCATAACCGTTAAAATTAAGCCGTGTCACCACACAATACCACTGTCTGCTGCTCTCAGGGAGCAACCGTGAATACAAAAATGCGTTTATGGACAGTTGAAGGAAAGGGTAAAGCTCCGTTTCCCTTTTTGCCTATTGCTAGAGTGCCTTTTGAGAGTTTAATTGGACAGTTGGAGAATGGAAAAGGCACACTGGAGGTAATGGGCTTCAGAGGATAGGCTTAAGATGCGTCTTAATGCTAATTTAAGGTTTTGGGTCACGACGATCGCCTTGTGGTTGATGATTCAAGGGGTTCCCCTTTCGGTATCCGAGTCATTGCTGAATACAGAGTTTGAGATCGGTATGGAAGCAGTGGCGAAAAAGAGCGGGGGGCGATCGCGGGGCGGATCGTTTGGTTCTAGCTCTGGGAGGCGATCGCGATCGGGTGGTAATCGCTCTCGTTCTAGCGGTTCTACCTCCAGTGGGGGTTCTTCACGCCCTCGCTCTTCAGGCAGTTCGAGCAGCCCTACTAACCGCTCTGGCAATTCATCAAGTTCTACACCGTCTCTAGAGAAATCTCCCACCTCAACGTCTCGTTCTCAGCCTAAACCTTCCGTTGCCCCAAATTCTTCCAATAGCAATAGTACAGGGGGACGGATACGGGGGGGATCGTTTGCTCCCCCGCCTCCACCACCTCGTCCCAGTCATGCTGCACCGCCTCCACCTCCCCCAAAACCGGTTATCCCCGTTCCTGTTCCTGTGCCCATATCAGGCGATCGCCGCCCTGCTGAGGATGTTTTGCCTAGAACCGATCCCCCCCCTGCCCCTCCTGCACCACCACCTCCTGGCAGCCATCTAGAGCCACATCAGCCCTTAAATTCTGCTCCTCCTCCCCATAGGCATCGCAGACCCGATCGGGACAGGGCTGGCGCTTATGCCAGTCATCATCATTCGCGAGCCAACTGGATGGGGTTGGTACTGTGGTTGCTTATTATTGGGGGCGTTGTATTTATTGCGTATTTAATTTTCAGCCGTCGTTCTCCTGGCAATGAGTTGGACAATGATATTGTGACAGTGAGTAAGTTACAAGTGGCTCTATTGGCTCCAGAGGGCGATCTTCAACAGCAGTTAACTCAGTTAACCTTGAATGGGGATACCGAAACGCCAGAGGGGTTGATAGATATGTTGCAAGAGGGAGCGTTGGCTCTCATGCGAAGGAGCGATCGCTGGTGTTATGTTTCTTCCAGTTCTCAAACTGTTTATTCTCGCGAAGAAGCACAACAGTTGTTTGAACAACTCTCTCTAGAGGAAAGGAGTAAATTCACCTCCGAAACTTTAGTGAATGTCAATGGTGCAGTTCAAGAAAAACTTGCCGCTTTAAGTCAAGAAATTTCCACTCCTGGTTCTTATGTTGTCGTCACCTTCCTAGTGGGAACTGCCGACGATCAACCTCTATTTAAGGACATCCAAACTCCAGAATCTTTAAGAGAAGTGTTAGGACGTTTAGGTGCTATTTCTCCTGACTATCTCCTCGTGTTGGAATTACTGTGGAGTCCCCAAGAAGAAAGTGCTAACTTATCGAGCGATGAACTCCTAACCTCCTACAGTCATATGATCCCGTTATAGCGAGAAGTGCTAGGGAATAGAGAGAGCCTGTAGTGCCATTGACTACTTAACTTGAGAGAGGGGACAATTGGCTTAGAGCCAATTTTTAAGGATAGTGTGGGTTGGGTTGTTAATTAGAATTTTGATAGCTATAACTGGAAACCTCATTCCCTTGAGCATCAAAGAGCTTTCCTGTACTTCCTTGATCGTTCCAGAGGGCACTTTTGTATTCAAAACTAAATCCCCCAGACTCTTGATTGATTTGATCCGTATAGACTCGTATGGTTTGACCAGAGGCTAAAGACGTGCTTTCAGGAAAGATAAATTCTTTATTTCTGCCGGATGAAAGAACTTTCCAGCCTGATAAATCAACACTTTTATCGCTATGATTGGCGATCGCAATATATTCATCAGATTGAGACCCTTTGATCTGGCCTTTATAGCCAATTTCAGCGATCGCTACTTTACCATTGGATGAATAAGAAATGCTAGAGACTTCATTGCCTTGGGCATCAAAGAGTTTTCCTGTACTTCCTAGATCGTTCCAGAGGGCAGTTTTATGTTCAAAACTAAATCCCCCAGACTCTTGGTTAATTTGATTGGTATATACCCGGCATTTTTTGCCAGAAGCTAAGGCTGTCCCTTCAGGAAAGATAAATTCTTGATTGGTTCCTGATGAAGCAACTTTCCAACCCGATAAATCCGCACTTCCCTCTCCATAATTGGCGATCTCAATATATTCATCGGATTGAGACCCTTTGATTTCACCCTTGTAAAGAATCTTGCTTAATACAACTTCCATCTATTTAATTCCTAAGTGTTCTATCTTTGACCACGGCTCATACTGGTCAAAACCCAATGAAGAGCCAATTTTAAGGTTCAGAACCCGTATTTTACCACACCAGTTAACGACCGATCGCCTTTACTAACCCAACGCCCCCAAAATACAGCCCTAAAACGGCTCCCGCGAGTAAACTTTGCGTCACCGGATCGGTAGAGGGAGTGAGGATCGCGCCAAGCAGCACGGCTCCCATGACAATATAGCGCCATCCCGCCAGCATTTGTTGGGATGAAACCAATCCTAATGCACTTAACAGCACTTGAATCACGGGGACTTGAAACGCCAATCCGGTACTAAACATCAACAGCAATACAAACTCAAAATAGCGATCGATTGACCATGCTTGCTCAACAACTTCCGCGCCATAGGTGATAAAAAAGTTCAGCGCTGCGGGAATTAACGCCATTTGGGCAAACAGTAGCCCAGTGAGAAATAAGACACTCGATCCCACTACCACGGGAAGTACTAACCGCCGCTCTCTGCGTGTCAGCCCGGGGAGAACAAATTGGATAATTTGATAGAGAATCGCGGGAGTTGCCAGGATGATACCGCTATAGCCGGCCACTTTCAGGGAAACAAAGAAGTATTCTCCCGGAGCTAATTGTAAAAACTTCACATTTCCTGCGGGAATTTCCAGGAATTGCACAATCGGCTTGACTAACACAAAACAGCCTACCACTGCGATCGCCACCGCAATTAAGGCATAGAAAAACCGTTGCCGCAGCTCTTCCAAATGGTCAAACAACGACATTTCCACATCATCAGACAATTCATCCAGAGGGTCTACAGTCAGATCTTCCGTTGGCGTTTCGGTCTCTACAGTCATGTTCAGTTATCGGTCACCAGGTCTATGAAAATTGTATCGAGAATTGACGAATTAACAATAGACATCTCCTAAAACTTCGTTTTTTAAACGACAGCATTAGGGTTTCAGCCTAATTCTAGGAGATGTCTAATGAACAACAAAAAGCAATTTAGTTCAGATCTCGTAGGGTGCGTTACCCTTTCGCTAACGTACCCAGACCGGTCAAGGTGGCAAAGTTGAGCAACAGCATTGCCCACCCTACTCTCTTAAGATACAAGGGGCGGGTTTAGGATATTAATTGGTGGGAGTCCTACATTTGGGTGAACCCGCCCCTACAAAACCCATTCATTACAATAGAAGGAAATTTGGGAGAATAAGAACCATGAGTTACGATTTCGATTTATTTGTCATTGGTGCCGGTTCAGGGGGAATTGCCAGCGCCAGACGTGCCACCGAATATGGCGCTAAGGTGGGTATCGCCGAATTCGATCGCCTGGGGGGAACCTGCGTGAACCGAGGTTGTATTCCCAAAAAACTAATGGTGTATGCTTCCCATTTTCCCAGTTTGTTTGAAGAGAGCCAAGGCTACGGCTGGAGTCCGGTGGAAAGTGAGCTAGATTGGACAAAAATGATTACTGCCGTGAATGGGGAAGTCGATCGCCTGAATGGGGTGTATCAGAGAATGTTGGATAAATCTGAGGTTAAATTATATCAGGGATATGCCGAGTTTGTCGATCCTCATACCCTGAAAATTGGTGAAGATACGGTAACGGCGGATAAAATCCTGATTGCCGTGGGAGGCAAACCGGTTAAACCCGATATTCCTGGGATTGAACATACCTTAATTTCCGATCAAATTTTCCAGCTCACAAAGCAACCCAAACGGGTGGTCATTTTAGGCGGTGGATATATTGGCGTAGAATTTGCCTGTATCCTCCATGGACTGGGAACCGAAGTGACGGAAGTGATCCGTCGGGAGCATATTCTCCATGGCTTTGATGGGGATATTCGCACCCATATTCAATCGGAAATGGAGCGCCATGGTGTCCGGATTTTAAACAAGAGCGTGATTAAGCTGGTGGAAAAAACGGATGAAGGTCTAGCGGTGACGATTGCGCGAGAAAATGAGGAGGAGATTATCATTGCTGATGCAGTGGGAATCTCGGCAACGGGACGTAGACCCAATTTAGAGAAATTAGGGTTAGATAAAGTAGGGATAACCGTGGAAAAAGGGGCGATCGCCGTTGATGCCAATAGTTGCACCAACATCGAACATATCTACGCCGTTGGAGACTGTACAGATCGGGTAAATTTAACCCCGGTTGCCATTGGAGAAGGTCGCGCTTTTTCTGATACCCATTTTGGTGGGAAATCTCGGCAAATGAGTTATGATAATATACCGACTGCTGTCTTTTCCAATCCTGAAGCGGGAACCGTGGGCTTGACGGAAGAAGAAGCTCGCACTCAGTATGGTGATAAAGTTAAAATTTACCGTGCCAAGTTTAGACCCCTTTATCATACCGTGAGCGGCCAAGAAGACCGTACATTAATGAAATTGGTAGTTAATGAAGAAACGGATAAGGTTTTAGGAGCGCATATGGTGGGAGAACATGCAGGAGAAATTATCCAGGGCGTGGCGATCGCCCTGAAAATGGGAGCTACCAAAGCCAACTTTGATGCCACAGTTGGCATCCACCCCAGTTCAGCCGAAGAATTTGTCACCATGCGTTAGTCTTAGTCCCTTCAAGATCGAGGGATTAGAGCCTCATCATTGAAGCATTGCCGTAATAGAATGGGGGGTTTCACCCCCTTTTTCTCTTGCCAATGTATCACTTAAGAGCAATTTACAATTTACCTCAATCCTTTAGTTTCTTCCGGAAAGTTTTTGAAATCTAAACCCCAAATATTTGATTTCAGTACTCGATCCTCCTTGAAAACTCTTGGTGGATGTCTTAATGAAAACTTAAAAGAAAAATCCGTACTTGTTCGGTTAAAGAGAGAACGGAAAAACACTAAACTGTTTCTATGAGAACTTCTATCCTTCCTTATCTTCCGATCGGGTAGATGAAGACTATCCTTAAGATTACTGAGATCTCTAGATCGCCTCCCTTGTATCCATCGTAATAACCGAGGTTATTGAAAATGAAAAAAAACACATGCTGGTCAGAAAAAAAACGCAAACTAGCTACCTTGACTTTCGTAGCAACTCTGGGTTGGCACAGTGCATCTACTGCCCTCCCTAAACCCAGTTTTGAAATGGCCCAAGCCTTTAATCCTCCAAGAAGAGGAGCGCCCCCCAGAACCTCAGATGCAGGAACTCGTGGCTGTAGTGTTTCTGAAGGGAATAACCAACCCTTAACCGCTTTAGTTCCTCTCAAAGATTTAGCCTTAACTTTAGAAAGCCATCCTACCCTCTTCTGGTATGTTCCTCATGCTGAAGGTAAAATGCTGAAATTTACCTTGATGGACAAAAACGACACAACAATTATCTACGAGAAAGTACTGCGTGCCCCTTCTGAATCGGGAATTGTCAGTATCCGCTTATCGAAAGAGGAAGCAGAGGGACTAAAACACAATGAACTCTACCATTGGTATTTATCCTTAGTTTGCGATCCTCAAGACCGTACAGGTGATATCATTGTGGATGGTTGGATAGAACGTATTGAAGCAAGCGACCCTCTAAAAGCCCACATTCAACAAGCTAGTCCAGAAGCTCTACCCAAGATTTATGCTGAGTCAGGCATTTGGCATGACGCACTATCAGCGATGGCTCAACTGTACGATCGCCATCCCCAAGATGGGGCGATCGCCAACCAATGGGAAACGTTGCTCCGCTCTGTTCAACTCGATGCATTTGCCCAAAGCCAACTCCTTTCATCGAGTGAATCCGAGTAATTACTTATGTCCCTGCGGATAAACAGCTTGAATCTCCTGCTCACCCTATCCCTGTGGTTGTGCGGAAGCTATGTCCAAATTGCCCAAGCCCAAACCATTGTACCAGCGGCTGATGGTACAGGAACGACAGTGATTCCCCAGGGGAATCAATTCTATATCCAAGGGGGGAGTACCTCTGCTGATGGTGCGAACCTCTTTCATAGTTTTATTCAATTTGGCCTTACTCCTCATCAGGTGGCCAATTTTTTGTCTACACCAGGAATTGAGAATATTTTCAGCCGCATTAATGGGGGAAATCCATCTACGATTAATGGGTTAATCCAAGTTTTAGGAGGTAATTCTAACCTCTATCTCATTAATCCTGCGGGGATTCTATTTGGCCCAAATGCTAAACTCAACGTTCCCGCTGCATTTCACGCTACAACCGCTACGGGTATTGGTTTTGGTCAAAATCAATGGTTGAATGCATTTGGGGACAATAACTGGCAAATTTTGACCGGTACACCCAATGAATTTAGGTTTGATGGAGCCAGTCCAGGCGTAATTTTGAATTGGGGCAACTTAACGGTTGATGACGGTGAAGGCTTGAGCTTAACCGGTGGCACAGTCATCAATTTAGGAACCCTCAATGCACCAGGGGGGACAATCACCTTGGGTGCAGTTCCCGGTAATCATACCCTACGCATTTCTCAAGAGGGACACTTACTCAGTTTAGAAATTCCAGTTGGCGATCGCCAGTCTGTCCCCTTTAACCCCCTCTCCGTTCCTGAACTGCTCACGGGGGGAGAAATTCCCCATCATGTTTCCCAGATCGAGGTAAATGCTCAGGGACAACTGGTATTAACCCATTCTGAGATTACCATACCAGACCATCCAGGCGTGGCGATCGCCTCCGAAACCCTAGATGTTTCCCATACCCAACCCGATCTTAACTCTGGAACTATAAACATCATTGGGACTCAAGTCGGCGTAATTGACGCAACTCTTGATGCTTCTACTCCTGGAAATGGTGGTCAAATTTACATCGGCGGATCGTACCAAGGAAAAGGCCCCCTACCCAACGCCCAACAAACCCTCATTAGTCCTGATTCCCACATCCGTGCTAATAGTTTGGATAACGGAAATGGGGGAGAAATTATCATTTGGTCAGATGGAAATACCCAATTTTACGGCACAGTAGAAGCGCGAGGAGGAGAAACTGGAGGAAATGGGGGATTAGTAGAAGTTTCCGGCAAAGACACCCTTACTTTTTCCGGCAAAGTTAATGTCAGCACTCCAGCCGGAAATTGGGGAACCCTCTTACTTGATCCGGAAAATATTCTAATTGCCAATACCTTTGACCCTCCAGAAGCCGAGAATAACCTGCCCAGCATTGACTTTACCCAATTTCCAGGAACTGATATTACCCTTAATGCTACTACTTTAGAACAGGTGGCAGGTAATATTGTTTTAGAAGCGACCGAGAATATTACCATTGCCAATCGAGTCTCCTTAAATTTCCCACCCGGTACGGGTTCTATCATCTTTAGGGCTGATGCGGATAGGAATAACAACGGTTCATTTATGATGGACTCATCCGCCACCTTTACCGCTCCGGGTAGAGAGATTAATATTTCAGGAGCCAGTATTACCCTTGGAAACTTAAATACCAGCGATAATTCACAAGGGGGAAATATTTCTTTAACGGCTTCTGCGGGCACTATTACCACCGCAAACCTCGATACCCATTCCGATGGACAAGGGGGGAATATATCCCTAACCACTTCTGGGGGAAGTATTAGTACGGGAAATCTGAATACATCCACCCAAGCCGGTAATGCTGGTACGATTCAATTGACGACGGAGATGGGTGATATAACCACAGGAGAATTGAACTCAAGCGCTACTCAGCTAGCTGGAAACGGTGGCAACATTAACCTATGGATTCAAACAATTGGGAACATTACAACATTGAGTTCTATCCGTTCGAGTGCCCAAAATGGGAATGCAGGACATGTTTTCTTTGAAACTCAACAAGGGAACATTGTTGTACAAGCTATTGACTCAACGACCAACGATAGTCAGGGGGGTGATATTACCCTCAAAATTACCTCCGCAAATGGGTCGATCTCCCATGGAATCTTAGATGCTAGTGCAAATAATGGCAGCAATGGCATAATTCTTGTTTCTCCCACCCCAACGCCGACCCCAACGCCGACCCCAACGCCGACCCCAACGCCGACCCCAACGCCAAC
>NZ_JAGHZH010000196.1:0-119939 GCF_017746885.1 Roseofilum sp. SBFL
GCAGTTAATGGAAATTTCTCAGTTCTATGGCCAAACCTTGTTGGATAAATTCCGTTATTTGCAAGTCGAACTTAGTCGGCGCTGCTCTATTATTCATTGGAGTTACGATCTGATTCCAGAAACCCTGATTTAGTTCACTAGTGACTTTTCTTCAGTTGAATGTAAAGTTTTATGTCAACCTTCAACACTTCTGCCCTTTTTCCGAAAGTGACAGAAGAGGGATAACTCTCTCTTCTCTTGCTATATTCTGGCGCTCTACTGCATAGCAAAGGAAAACTGCTGAAATTCAAGTTAGGGAGATAGCTTGACGCACTAAAATCACAGTACAATCGCATCCGGAGGCGATCGCCTCTGGAATGTTGCCTTTAATCACCTGTTTGAGTAAACCTTCTCGTGATGCTCCCATAATCACGACATCAATGTGAGATTTTTGAGCTTGTTGAATAATGGCTTCGCTGACCTGTTCAGAAATGAGCTGTACTCGACTCAATTTAGGTAATCTTAACTCTTCCTTGTGTCTATCCCCAGATACCAAAGAAACTGATTTTAAGCGACTGTGCAAAAATTGCTGCACCTCTTCCAACATCGCAGAAACCTGGGCTTTCTGTTCTGGAGAACAGACCTGACACAATTGAATTTCTGGGGGAAAAAAGGGCTGATCCCAATTGTGGCCTTTAGATTTGAACTGAATGTATCGCAAGCGCATTAAACCCGGTAACAATTCAGCACCGGCGATCGCATTCGGCCCTCCTGCCAACGGCAGTAACCAGCGATTAAAATGCCACTTCGCCTGTTGTCCACGGGTAGCCCATTTCACCAATACGACTTCACAAGGGGCTTGACGAATTAAGGTATCCACCACATCCCCAAAAATGCGCCCCTCTGTTGTTGTTTTTCCCTTCCATCCCATCAGCAACAGATCTACATGGCGATACTTCACCGTCTCTAGAATCGTTTTCCCAATATCATGGGTGACTCGCACCTGAGTATGGACACTAATACCTAACTGTTCACCCAACTTTTCGGTATAGTTCGTCCAGCGTTGAAATGCATCAAAGCTGACCCGGGCTCGATCGACCGGAGTATGATGGGAAACCAAAGCGACTTGCAGACATTCCAACTCATAATCTTGTTCTGCGGCGATCGCCCCTGCCATCTGTAACAATAAAGCTGCCGTACGCTGATTGACCACTGGAACCAAAATCCGGCCCTTACCCGTTGCCGGCCCCTGTGTTCTATAAATTACATAAGAAGTCCCACCAGCCGGCCCCAAGGTTGGCCCGATACCACTGAGCAAATCTGACTCCGCCCGGATAATATCACTGCGGGTAATAATCCCGACTAACCTCCGTCCCTCAGTCACCGGAAGACGACTGAGTTTATAACGATTCAGGCAATAGACCACCTCACTTAAGGGACAAGAAGGGGGAACACTCACCGGATCGGGGGTCATAATTTCCCCCAATACGGCCTTCTGATTCATGTTGCGTTTCTTTAGATCTTCCTGGGTAACAATACCGACTAACTGACCTCCATGCACCACAGGAAATCCCCGATGATGAGAGCGAGAAAACGCTTGCACCACTTGATCTAAAGGTAAATTAAGATTCAAAGTTTCCACCCGGTGTTGCATCAGATCCTCGGCAATCAATTCATCAAAGCCTTCCGGCGTTTTTCGTTGATGGCTTTGGGCTTCCATACCATTCCAGACCAACAGGCGTTGGTACAGGGAGTTTTTCTCTAGTAAACTTGATACAAAATAGGCCACCACTGACACAATCATCAGGGGTAAGACCAAATTAAAATCTGCCGTGATTTCAAAAACAATCACAATACTGGTCATGGGAACTTTACCCACGGCACTAAAAAAGGCTCCCATCCCCGCCAGGGCATAAGTATCAGGAGAAATACCTAGAGGTAATCCCAGAGAGTAGCCCACCAAATAGCCAAGAGCTGCACCTAATGTTAGGGTTGGGGCAAAGAGTCCCCCAGGTGTCCCTGCACCATAGGCTAAACAGGTGAGTAAAAAATGAACAACAAAGGCAAGAAGGACTTCAGGAGCCTTGAGATCCCCAACTAGCAACAGTTGTCGTAAACCCGCATGGTCATTAAACGTTTGTGGCAATAAAGCAATACAAAGGCCAGAAATTAAACCAGTCAAAGCCATGCGAGCAGGTAAAGTCAGCGGTAAGCGCCGATTGAGAGTCAGGCTGGTAATAATACTTTGGTTAAAGAGTGTACCTAGAATTCCGGCTAGGATACCTAGCATCAAGAAAGACGGAATTTCTGGGGCAGAGAAATGGGCAACCGAAGCACTGACTTCCCGATTGAGGTTGAGGTCATTTCCAAAGATGCGAGAGACGACTGCACCGATAAAGGAGGCTCCGATCGCTGTTTCTAGAGTTAATTCCGAAACATCATGGAGTAATTCTTCTAATACAAATAACATGCCAGCGATCGGGGCATTAAAGCCAGCCGCCAGTCCTGCGGCGGCACCAGCGGCGACCATTTGCCGACGATGGTTAGGAGAGGTGGGAAAAATTCTCGCAATTTCCGAAGCTAAAGCAGCTCCAATTTGTACAGTTGGCCCTTGACGACCGAGGGTGAGTCCAGAAGAGAGAGAAAGCAATCCGGCAATAAGCTTAACCAGAGCAGTCCGCCAACCCAGAGGAAGCGGGGTTCCTTCGAGAACAGCTTTGACGTGGGCAATACCGCTCCCTTGGGTTTCTGTGGCAAAGGCTTCAATCAAACAACCGGAGAGAAAGGCAAAGGTCATGCCTATGATGGGTAAGACAAACCAAGCGGGGAAGATTTGGGTGAGCCAGATCCGCCACCCCCCCAAGGTTCCTATGCCATTTCTGAGTAAGACGGCGCTACAACCAGAGACTAATCCAATCAGACAAGCCTCGGCAATCATCACCCGTCGTTTGGGTAGCAATAGAGGGCGCACGGTTCAATTATGCGCTTTGCGCTAGAGAATAGGGGAGAGGCAATAGGGAAGAGCCAATAGGGTTATGGTACATGGTAGCCAGAGGATTTAACTCTGATGTCAACCATACCACTACACACTGAGAGTCCCCATCGGATTCAATTAAAAATTTAAAATTAGGTCTGATGTTACAGCGCAAAGCCCTCTATGTGTGGGAATGGGGCAAAGTGAACAACAGACTCAATCTCGCGAGTGATACCATTTCTCCATGATGCTACGCTTAATGAAACGACTCAGACAACTACCTCTAGAGAAATCATTAGTGGTAAGATTAAAGAGAAATAGTATGAGCTTTCTGGCTATCTTTAAAAAACCGCTTATCCCTCTTCTATCACTCTGGGAAGAGTATAATAAAGAAACAAGGCTTTCAGCCTTCTCAGAAGTATGATTGCACCAAGAACTGCTCAACCGACCCTCTCTGTGATTGATAAATATTGCGACTTCTATAGAAATCTATTATCAGGTGTTAGGAGTTATGAAGCATTTAAGTAGCTTCATGAGGGATATAACTGATTTTCCTCCCGTCATACTAAGTGAAGTCATTGTTCAAAGAAACCTCGAATCATGAAACCTCATCTGAGTTTACTTCTAAGTGTTACTGTCGTTCTCTTCGCCTCTCCCTCTCTGGCACAAACTACCTGGCCGAGAGATTTTCCTGTCGATACTCAACCGGCTCCCTCTGAACCATCCCCTCGTGTTCCGACTGATGGAATTCCGGTAGAGACTCAACCCCGGTTCACTTGCGAAATTGAGCAGGGGCAACCAACGGTAAGGTATCATCCCACCAGTCAACCGAATCAATCCTATGCTTGGGCAACTCCTATTGAACTGGGAGGAGGATGGACACCGGAACGTCGATGTACAGAAATTAGTAGACGACTGGAGTTTTATCGCGCCGATGGATTGCTGGAATTGCAAACGGGTTTTGAGAATGGTTATGATACGGTTTGTGTCACAACCCGTGCAGATAATCGCTGTCGCATCGTTCTCACCGTTCCTCCTGGACGAGATCCAGGATTAATTCGCGATCGCGTATTTGAGAATTTGGCGATCGCCGATAGCGGCCAAAATACCCTCCCCGTCACCACCTTTACTGAAGGACGCAGCACCAGCAACTGGTTAGATCTGCTGGGTCAAGTTACGAACCGCGATCTATCCGGACTCAACCGCATTCCCAACCCCCAACCCGACACTCCTCAACCGCGCACCCTATCCAATGGAATCGATCTCAGACCATTCCTCGATCCAGCCGATGGAGGAACTGGCCAACATCTGCGTTAAAATAGGAACTTTGAAGGGAAAAACGGTTTGTTCCTATTCCCTATTCCCCATTCCCAGCGCGAAGCGCTATGAAAATTCTCGCCTATGTTTGGTGTGACCCCATCCTCGAATCTCCCCCTAAATCTAGTATTTGGGGATGGGAAGTCGATTGCATCTACCAAGATTTAGGGGGAAGAGAAGAACTAAAAACCCTATTTCAAGACCTGGAAACAGAAGAAGAAACAGGTGAGATTTACCTGCTCATTCGCCGACTGGAAGAACTGGGAGATAATGCTGAAACGATGGCTAATGCTCTCCAGCGCTTAGAAACTCAAAATGTACAGGTAATTGCACTTCAGGGTGAAGAACAACCTAGACCAGAAAATAGCGATATTCTGCACCTCTTTAATCGCCTCCAAACCTATTATCACAGCCTCCGCATTCGCCAAGGCCATGCTCAAAATCGTCTGCAAGCCAAACCTCCACCCGGAAAAGCACCCTATGGTTATAAACGTAGCCAAAATAGCTATAGTCTAGACCGCAGTTATGCCCCCGTTGTTAAAGACTTTTTTGACCATTTTCTCCTTTATGGATCGGTTCGTGCTGCCGTTCGCTATCTGAATCAAAAATATCGTAAAACAATTTCCGTCTCCACCGGCAAACGATGGCTAACGAATCCTGTTTATCGAGGAGACACTGCCTTTAAAAACGGCGAAGTCCTCTCCGATACTCACACCCCTATTCTCTCACGAGAAGAAGCCGCCCAAATCGATCGCCTCCTGCGTCGGAATCGTCGCCTTCCCCCTCGCTCGGCAAGCGCTCCGCGATCGCTCTCTGGCTTAGTTTCCTGTCAAAACTGCCAATCTGGAATGAAAATTACCCGTGTCACCCGTCATCGCCAACCCGGGGAATATCTCTATCTGCGTCCCATTCACTGCCCTCGACAACCTAAATGCAAAGGATTACGCTATGAACAAGTTTTAGATGCAACCATTACCAAAATTTGTCAAGATTTACAGCCAGCCGTTGCTAAACTCACTCTCCCCGATCTCGAACAGATTGAATCACAACTTCAGCAAAAAATCAACCAGAATCAAAAAATATTAGACCAATTACCTGAACTGAAAAAACACGGAATTCTTGATGCAGAAACTGCCGATCTTCGCACCTATAAAATCCGTAGCGAACTCTCCAAACTACAAGCTAATTTAGCCGCACTTCCTCCAGTTAATTTAACCTCTGTCGCCCAAGCGGTTTCGATTCCCCAATTTTGGCTCGATCTTTCTGAAGCAGAACGGCGCTTTTACTTGCGTGAATTCATCCGCCAAATTCAACTGATCAGACATTTTGAAACTTCCCCTCCGAATTGGTCAGTAAAACTCATTTTTATCTTCTGATCCTTGGTTTAGCTATCCCTTGCTAAAAGTTAAGATTGACTATCCAAACTAAGAATCTGAATCCCATTCCAAAATGTATGATAGTCCGGTAATACCATTTCTCTATGCAGTTGCGCTTAATAAGGCATCAACCAAGTAGTCCCATGCAGTTATCGAGGAGATCGTTACCTTGTATATCCTAAAAGCAAGCCGAAATAGTAGGCAGTTGTGAGAACAGCTATAGATATCCGTGGTATACAGTTACTAGGGATGAATTCGTTCTTGGACTATTTCGATCGAGAGAGCGAAGACAGCACTGACCCAATGTAATCACTCAAGCCTCAATCGTCTAAACCGGTTGAATTGCCATGAATACGGATCTTAAAAACCTGCTCTCGGATTTAATCAAACGCTATCGCGCTCAAGTTGATTTCCTCGCTATCCGTCTGGAAGAAGCAGAAGCGACTGATATCTTGCTGCGGGGGGATAAAGTAGAAACCCTCAGTGAAGGTATTTCCCTAGGGGGACAAGTACGTGCTTGTTACAAAGGCGGTTGGGGAATGAGTAGCTTTAACCAACTGGGGGTATTGTCGAAGCGGATAGAAGAGGCGATTGCCTCTGCGCGGTTAGTGGGACAAGAAGAAACCATCCTAGCGCCGATTCCCATTATCGAAGATAGCCAGGTCTTGCCCCTAGGAGGAACCCATCCCAGGGAGATTCCTTTAATCGAGAAAAAGCAATTGTGCGATCGCTACGCGGACATTCTCCACAGTACCAATCCGCAAGTAGCCACAACCTCCGTGCGCTATGGAGACTGCTGTCAGCGGATTATCTTAATCACCTCTGAAGGAACCCTCATTGAACAATCCTGGGTCGATTTAGAGATGCGCTTTGCCGCCACCGCTCGGCAGGGTTCCACCGTACAAACTGGACGGGAAACCACCGGATCGCGCAATGGGTATGAAGATTTAACCCAACTCGATGACCAAGTGCGATCCGCTGCCCAGCGTGCCGTTAATGCCCTCTCCCATCCTCCCATTAAAGGCAATACCTACACCGTCGTCATCGATCCAATTTTAACCGGATTATTTGTCCATGAAGCCTTTGGTCACCTTTCAGAAGCCGATATGGCCTATGAAAACCCCGATATCCTGGAAGTGATGACCCTAGGGCGCAAATTTGGCCCGGACAACCTGCAAATTCTGGATGGTGGAGCGCCACAAGGTCACCGAGGCAGTTATTTCTATGATGATGAAGGAACCCCAGCCACAACCACCCAACTCATCAAAGATGGGGTATTAGCCGGCCGTCTGCATTCGCGGGAAACCGCTGGTAAACTGGGAGAGGAACCCACAGGGAATGCTCGTTGCCTCAATTATCATTATCCTCCCTTAGTACGAATGACCAATACCTGGATTGAGCGAGGGGAAACTCCTGTGAGCGATTTGTTTAGCGGTATTCAAGAAGGCGTTTACGCTAAAAACTGGCGGGGGGGAATGACCAATGGAGAAATGTTTACCTTTGGTGCAGGAGAAGCTTGGATGATTCGCAATGGGAAAATTGCTGAACCGGTACGAGATGTGACCCTTTCCGGCAATGTGTTTAGTACCTTAGCTGATATTGAAGCGATCGGTGATGATTTTTACTGGGATGAGTCCGGCGGTTGTGGCAAAGGGGGACAAAATGGGTTAGCTGTCGGCTGTGGCGGCCCCTCCTTGCGCATCCGCAATGTAGTGGTGGGGGGAGAAGCCGATAGTGAATAAAGGATTCGATATAAACAAAATAGGAAAAGTGTGATTCCTATGTATGGTCCTGACTTTGCGCGATTCTACCACCTTAAATGTGAGGGTTTTGCTAATGAAGTGGCCCCCAGAATATTAGAGTTCTATGCTTCAACATCTATGGGTCAAACCAATTCCTCCATCTTAGACCTATGCTGCGGTACTGGCGAACTCGCTTTATATTTTTTGCAAAGGGGATACAATGTGACGGGTATTGACCTATCTGCTGCGATGTTAGAATACGCTAGAACTAAAGCCAAACCATACATTGAAACTGGTCGAGCTAGATTTATTCGGGACGAGGCCACTAAATTTACGCTTAATGAGCGTTTTGGTTTAGTGGCAGCCACCTATGATGCACTCAATCATCTGGAGAATGAAGATGCTTTGCACTCCTGTTTTCAGCAGGTCTATGCTGTCAGTGAAGGATATTTTATTTTTGACTTAAATACCCAAGCAGGACTACAGCGCTGGAATAGCATTCAGCTTGATGAGAGTGAAGAGGCGATCGCGATCGTTGACAAGACCTTTAATGAAGAGTTGGGAAAAGCCAGGGCAAAATTTTCATGCTTTCTGCGAACCCCAGAAGGACTCTACGAACGGATTTCCGAAACTGTTTTTAATACGCTCTTCCTGATGGATAATGTCAGAAATGCTCTCTTGGAGGTGGGATGGAAAGAAGTCTATTTTGCTAGGATCGGCAATCTGAATCAGGCTGTTGCAGATCCAGAGCAAGAGGGGCGAGTGTTTATCGTTGCCAAAAAGTAAAATTTAGCAGATGCTCAACTGTCATCGGAGTCTAACGCTGCCTTAAATCTACGCCCTATTCGCATATTTTCTTCTTTAAAATATTCGAGAGAGGGAACGATAATTCTCACGACTTGCAGCCTCTCATCGGGTGGTGTATAAACAACTCTGTAAACAGGCATATCTGTCACGCGGCGCAGACTCTCTAGCAGTAGCTGCCACTCTTGCTCCAGGGTCTCAGTTGCACCTAAATCTGGGATTTCCGAATAGGAGACCATTTTTTCCTGACTAGAGACTTTTGCAGTCATTTGCCGCACAAAATCCGCTTCGCGATCGCCGGTTCCTATATTATGAGGCAAGACATACTTGCGCCCGCCGTGAATAAAAGCAAGGCGACTTTGGGCAACTTCACAAACAGCCCGCACCAAGGCAATATCTCTATGAGTATGGCATCCCCAGCCACCGTTGAAAAATTGGGCGATCGGGTTTTCAGGGTCGAAGAGAAATGCTGAGAAGAAAGGCAGACCATAATCGTTGGGTACATAACGGACTCGGAGTTGCAATCCTTCTCGATCTGCCCGTTCGAGAATATCCCCAACAAGAGCAGGAAAAGTGCGAGGATCGACCAGAAAGGAGGAGTCTTGGATAAACTCAAAAGACCAGATATCCCGTTCGATCACTTCGGCCAGGGCATGAATAGTGGCTTCGAGAACGGAGTTTCCCGAAGCTAGACCATTTGTCGAAGAACCAAACAAGGATTGACCGATATCCGGTGCTGGATGATACACTAACTCGGCGGGAACGAGACATTGCTTCCCATTTTCTACGTCATTAGTAACGGCCAAAAGCAATGGTGCATCAAGATCTATTGGTTTCTGAAATACCGGAGCAAAGTCAAGGATGGCATCTGCCCTGATGTTGGTACCAGCAACATCCCTAGCTGTACCCCATTCTGTGACAACGCTCTCAGTTGCTGGTTCGGCAAAATACAACTCGATCGCCTCCATATACGCTCCCACCTCAGCATCAACTGGAATCAGCCCCTTGCCATAGGTTACTGCCGATCCTGCGGCACGGGGTCTAATACTGGCGAACACTGGAAGTCCCAAGCGATCTAATGGCGTTAGATCGATAAGGTGGTCGATCCCGGCCATTTCTGCCCAAGCCTGAGCTTGAGACAGAGTAACGTCGGCGGAAACACAGCGGACACTTGAAAATCTCTGATGGCTTTTACTTAACATTACATTTAGACTTCTTGCGCAAGTCAGGGAATAGGGAAAATAATACAGGATTACTCTATTGCCATTTATTTTCTACCCACTTTATGCAAGAAGTCTATTAAGGTTTGGCTGACCAATTCAGGCACAATATGGCAAACACCCAACTTAGTTTTTGCATAGAAAAACATCGCGACGTTTGAAAGGGTCACGATGTTTTTCACGGATCTACGGAGTGTGGCAACAGCTATCCGCAATGGGCTGAGGCTGGTGCGTAAACATTACCGCAAGGGACTCCGGCTGGTGAGTGGTAGGCGCAAGGGACTCCGGCTGCATGAATAGATTTTGTACTCAGGTTTTGCAAACGCTTGATGGAACTGGCGCTAAGATCTAGGGATAAGTACTCTTTAGTCATATTTTTCTTCTCGAATCAACTAACTTAATAATAGTCGCTGATCGCATACGATTCTCCAGAGCTAAGGCAAGTTTATCCATAAACTTAATGAAACTTAATGAACTCGCCCAAGCTGACTTTAAGTTCTAGTTGGCTCTAAGTTAATGAAGGTCGTGGTGTATCCCCTTCAACAGCTCTGCGATAGGACTCTACATTATCGTTGTAATCAATCGGGAGGACAGCAACTACGTTCTCGTGGGGACGGGGGATAATCACCCAAGATTCTAGGGTCGCGCCGTAAGCCTTCTCTACAGCGTCTATTCCTGCATCCATCGCCGTTTTGACCTCAGAAACATCTCCCCGGATATTTACGGTAAATCGAGCGCTCCCAACGCGAATATAGCCAACTAAGGTAATCCGTCCAGCTTTTACCATGGCATCAGCAGCAGCCAAAATTCCTGGAAATCCCTTGGTTTCAATAGCTCCAACAGCTTGCTGTCCCATAATTGTTGCTCCTAATGTCCTAATGTTAATCAATAACCATCTCTGTGCAAGACTTTATTGTAGGGGTTTAAGGGGTCACTTGGGTAATCAGGGAATAGGCAATAGGCAATAGGCAATAGGCAATAGGCAATAGGTTAAGAAAACTGGGGTCTATCTTTTCCTTAAGTTGTGACTATTGCCTAGCGCTACGTCTAGCGAAAGGGTTCACTGACTTCCGTGTAGTCGATGGGAAGTACGGCTTGGACATTTTCGGGGGGATTGGGGACAATGTAGTGCATCATCACTTTGCCTCCGTAGACTTTTTCCGCTTCCTGAATGCCCACTTCCATTGCTGGCACAACTTCGGATGTCCCCCCACGAATCGCTATGACAAAGTTGCCACTTTCGGCACGGTCGAAATAGACTAGGGTTACTCGTGCTGCTTTAACCATGGAATCAGCAGCAGCAAGAATAGACGGAAATCCTAGGGTTTGGATAACACCAACAGCTTCAGGCACAGTTGTTCTCCTTTTGGGGGCATTTAGGTGAGTTCACAAAAGTGATTTCACTATTGTAGGGGAGAAAGGCGATCGCGCTGCTTTGGCTTTAAGCTAATTTAGCTTCTAGAGATTTGAGTAACTCTGTATTCACCCCAGATTCACGAGTGAGGGCGATTTTACCCGTGCGGGCAATTTCCCGAATGCCAAATTTTTGCAGCACTTGGACAATAGCTACCATTTTCCCCGGATCTCCGACAACTTCCAAGGTTAGAGAATCTTCCGCTACATCTACTACACGGGAGCGGAAAATATTGGCTAACTCAATAATTTCTGAGCGACTTTGAGCAGGAGCATTAACTTTGAGCAACATTAATTCCCGTTCTACACAGGGGCTGTCCGTTAAGTCTTGTACCTTGAGGACATTAATTTGTTTGTAGAGTTGTTTGGTTATTTGTTCGATAATCTTGTTATCTCCAGGTACAACCATAGTAATCCGGGAGACTCCAAGCTGTTCGGCTGGCCCTACCGCTAGACTTTCGATGTTAAAGCCGCGACGAGCAAACAAACCCGAAATGCGACTTAAGACTCCAGCTTCATCTTCTACGAGTACAGAAAGGGTATGTTTCATAGTTGCTTCATCCGCTTACAGGTGATACAATCAGGTTCTGATTTTAGGTTTAATCTTACAGTATACGCCATAGACCCAACTATGATAGGAGGTTCGACTCGGCGATCGCCGACCCTATAATCCTTTCTTAAGATTAATCGGGGTTAATAACTCCATGAATCAGTACCGTACCAACCTTAAGACTCCTCAGTCCCTGCTCAGAAGCACTCAAAAGGGTCACAATCCTGGTCTAGAGCAAGAAAGAAGTTAAAAATGTAGGGCAATTCAAAATCTGTCAGTTACAATGGCAGAAACTCACCCATTTTGCCCACCTCTCCCACCGATTAAGGAATGGGGAGGTTGTGTTTAAACCTGATATCGAGTTCTCCTGAATCCTTAGATTCAATAGCCCACCATTGTTCTATCCCTAGAAAAACAAAAAACGCCTGTGGTTGACAAGAAAAGAAATCGCGATCTGCCCCAAATTAACGAACGGATTCAATATCCCAAGGTTCGAGTCATTGATGGTGAGAACAAGCAACTTGGTATTCTGTCGCTCAAAGAAGCCCTAAAGCTTGCACAACAAGAAGAGCAAGACCTGGTTCTAGTCAGCGATAAAGCCGATCCCCCTGTATGCCGAATTCAGGACTACGGAAAATTCAAGTTTGAGCAAGAAAAGAAAGCCCGCGAAGCTAAGAAAAAACAGCACACCTCTGATGTTAAAGAAGTGAAAATGCGTTATAAAATTGAGGAACATGATTACAATGTGCGCCTCAAAAACGCCAGGAAGTTTCTCCAGAAAGGAGATAAAGTTAAAGCAACAATTAACTTTAAAGGACGGGAAGCCCAGCATAGCGATTTGGCAGAAGGGTTGCTCAAACGCTTGGCCAAAGATCTAGAAGAAGAAGCCGAAATACAGCAAGAACCGAAGCGGGAAGGGCGCAATATGATGATGCTTCTCTCGCCGAAAAAACAGTCATAAGTCATACTCTACTTAGGTGAACAGAGACTCTCTTGAGAGCCTAGGTAGAGCTAGACCGATGTAAACGACCAAAATATGGAACTCAACTATCAGGGACGCAGCTTAAACAGGTGGGGACAACGATTCTTCCAATGGTTTAACCTTCGGCCAGACGAAAGTGAGCGTACAGTATTAATGCTGGCGTTTTATACCGCAAGTTGTGTGGGACTCAGTTGGACAGAAGCGAGTACCGCTGATTTGTTCTTGCAACGATTTGGAGCCGAATCTTTACCCTGGATTTATATTGCTAGTGCTGTAATGGGTTCAGGATTAGGGTTTTTGTATGACTGGTTGCAGACCCTACTCCCTTTGCGTAAGGTGATTGTGATTACCGCCGTACTGATGGCGATCCCCTTATTTCTATTACGCCTAGGGTTAGATCTAGTTATTATTGCCCCCATCTTAATTTTTTTGCTGCGCCTGTGGTGTGAAGCGATCTTTATTCTCAATGAACTCAACACCAGTATTTGCGCAAATCAACTGTTTAATATTCGAGAAATCAAGCGCACTTATCCGCTGATTTCTAGTGGGATTCTAATGGCCGATGTGGTCAGTGGATTTTCGTTGCCGGTGCTGTTAACGTTTCTGCGGGTCGAGAATATCCTCATTTGTGCCAGTGTCTTGATGTTTGTCGGGGGAGGCGTTGCGTTTTATCTGACTCAAAATTATCAGCAATTTTTTCCCGATACTCCCAATCGTGTCTCTCAAGAAGAAGCGTCAGACTTTACCCAGCGCCGGTTAGGTCGTCCGGTATGGCGGTATGTGATTCCCTTAATTCTGTTCTTTTTCGTCGCCCAAGGGTCTTTGCAGTTGGTTGAATTCCAGTTTTTTGACCAGCTTGAAAAAAAACTTAATTCGGGAGAAGTTGCCAGTTTTCTAGGGTTTTTCAATGGTGTTTTGGGAATCTTTGAATTGGTTCTTCAATGGTTTGTTTCCTCTCGGTTGATTGAACGTTTGGGCGTATTTGTGGCTGCGTCCCTACTGCCTGGAATGATGGGGATCATCAGTTTGGTCTCGTTGGGCAATGTGGCAGATTTATTCTGGTGTCTGATTACGCTGAAGTTTTTTGATGATTTGTTACGCTATACGGTGGTCTTGGGGTTGGGTCCGGCTCTGTTTCAGCCACTTCCAGAGAGTATTCGTAATGGCATCCAGACTTGGCGGGCGATCGCCGAACCGATCTCAACTGGGGTAACGGGTTTGTTGCTCTTGGGAACGATTTGGTTTTGCAATCAAATTCTGCCCCAATTTCAAGACCGTCAGTCAGATATCTTCCTGTTCCAAACCATTCTCATTGCCTTGGGATGGTTATTAGCCATTTTCTTCCTCCGCTCTGGGTACGTGCAACTGTTAGTATCGAGTGCCAAAAGTGGCCGCTTAGGGGTCTCGGATGTGGATTTGCGATCGCTACAACGCAATGTAGCCGAAACCCTCAAACAACCGGGAGCAGAAGAAGATAAGCGCTCTTGTATTGAACTGCTCAACCGGTTTGATTCCCAAAATATTAACGAGGTACTGGTTCCCCTGCTTCCTTCCCTCTCTCCTGCTCTACAACGCCAAAGCTTAGAGGTGCTACTCGAACATCCCCAACCCAAGGATGTGGAATCCATTCGCGCTCTCACCCAAACCTCCTTACTGCCCGATGTGTTGGCCCTTGCCCTCCGCTACATTTGGCTCACGGAACCGGAACCCGATATCCGTCAGTTACGCAGCTATCTGCAACCGGCGGTCGATCCGGTGGTGCGCTCAACGGCGGCGGCTTTAATGTTACGACGAGGGAATGCCAAAGCTAAAGCGGAAGCGACGAATACCCTGCGACGGATGGTCACCAGCGAGCAGGAACGGGAGCGGGTGATGGGATGTCGCGCTTTGGGGGAAGCGGTGTATATGCAAGCGCTACGGCTCTATGTGCCCAATTTACTTCAGGATGATTCTCTGCGGGTGCGCTGTGCCCTTCTAGAGGCGATCGCCGCCACCCGTCTAGAAGAATATTATCCCTCTTTGCTGCGCGGTCTATATTATCAATCCACCCGTGAGGCAGCGTGTAAAGCTTTAGTGCGCTTACGCCATGAAGCTATTCCCCTATTATTAGATTTAGCCCGCGATATCTATAAGCCCGATCTGGTGCGCATGTACGCTTGGATGACCATTGGTGATATTAAAACGCCAGAGTCCTTGCATGTCTTAACCCAAAATTTAATGGCTTCCTGGGGAACCACTCGCCGCAATATCCTCAAAATCCTGATTAAATTACCCGATGATACAGGGATTGAACAGGTACAAGCCGTCTTAGGGCGATCGGGGATTGAATTATTAATCGATCAAGAACTTATGTTTATCGGGCAGCTCTATGCAGGACGTTTAGATCTAGCTGAGGATCGAGTTTCAGGGCGAGAAGCTCAATTGTTACAGCGATCGCTTGCCGATCTCGAAACAGACTCTATTGAGCGCTGCTTCTTATTGATGAAGTTCTTGTATCCCATCCAGAGCGTACAAGCGGCTGCCTTTAACCTTCAGTCCAATTCCATGAGCAGTCAAGCGAAAGGGTTAGAAATTTTAGACAATATTGTAGATATTCCCCATAAGAAAGCGCTGTTAACGGTACTCGATCAATACGCGATCGCCGAAAAACTCTCTTATCTAGAAGATTTATTCTTATATCAACCGCTCAGTCCGAGCGATCGCCTGCGCCATCTTCTCGACCTTCGTCATTTTCTCTCGGATTGGCCCTTAGCTTGCTGTTTCCATGTTGCTCAAGCCTTCCGCTGGAGTACCACCACTGAACATATTCTGGCTGGACTACGGCATCCTAGGGGGTTTGTACGGGAGGCCGTCTTGAATTATCTTAAAGTAGCAAGCCCTTCAACTTTGAGTCAATTGTTGCCTATGCTCAAAAACGATCCCGATCGCCTAGTGGCTGGCCAAGTTCAAGCCTTAATTGAAGAGTGTGGACTCTCCCATATCCAGGACTCCTCACCCTCAATCTTGAGTGAAGATGCCTCAGATTTCCCCATCCCTCCATTTCCCTATCCCCCATCCCCCTAACCCCGACCCGGAGAAGTTATGTTAAGTAGCGTTGACCGCTTGCTGTTTGTGCGAGGTGTTCCCATCTTTAAAGAGTTACGGGATGATTTTTTAGTGAGATTGGCCTCGATTATGGATGAGTTATCGTTTCCCGCTGGGCAAACGATTTTTACGCAAGGACAAGAAGGACGCTCTCTGTATATTGTGGTCTCCGGACGGGTAAGGGTGCATATTGGCGATCGCGATTTGGCTTATTTGGATAAGGGAACGACCTTTGGAGAAATGTCCCTGTTTGATGCAGAACCGAGATCGGCTTCTGTGACGGCGATCGAAACCTGTGATTGTTTGGTTTTAACTCAACAACAACTCTATGATGCTATTGATGAAACTCCAGGCATTGCGGTTAATATTATTCGCTTGCTTTCTCGACGGATTCGCGAATTAAACCAGAAAATTAATGCCCAAGAAAGTAAGATTCAAGAATTACAATTATCTAGCAAGCATTAGGACGTGGTAAGGAATAGGGAATAGGGAATAGGGAATAGGGTCTAATGCTTCAAGCTGTACTTGAGAGAAGAGAGAAGTGCTAATTATTCATTATTCATCAATCCTTGAATCAGCTCGGTATAATACTCCGTTCTTACATTAAGGTGTTGGGCTAATTTCAGGCCTCGTTCAAGGGCAGCTAGGGCTTGTTCTCGTCGATCGAGAGCGCTATGAATCTCGGCAATGCGTTCATAGGTGTTCATCATGCCATAAGCATCATAGGCTTGAGCTTGAGTCCCTAGAAGCGAGCGATAAACGGCTAAAGCTTCGGGGAATTTCTGTTGGTTGTTATAGAGTATTCCCAAGGATTGTAGAGCTTCGGCAGCATAGGCAAGGTGTTGCTGTTCAAAGGCAATCAGGTAGGCTTGTTCGTAGAGTTGGGCACTGGTTTTAAAGTTACCTAGGGTTTCGTAGTGTTTGGCGATCGCTATTTGTTCCTTGGGAATTGAATTAACTTGCCCTAATCGATCGTACAGGTTAATGAGATTGAGTCGCGTGGCGATCGCTCCTTCCCATTCCTCCATCTGCTCGTAACTATAGGCTAACTGTTGATAAGCCTGAATTTGAGTCAGAAAATCCTCCTGTTCTTGGGCAAAACTCAAAACTCCTTCATATCCGGCAACCGCTTGGGGATAATCAAACCAATTGAGGTGGGTTTGGGCAATTTGTCCTAGAAGTGTATTTTGTTGCTCCTCATTAGAGTCTTCAATTGCCAGATCTAAGAGTTTCTGATACACTCCTACAGCAGATTGGGGCGATCGCAATTGTTGATAGGCAACTCCCAACTCCTGCAATGTTCCCTGGTCTGTGCCTTCAACGTCTCCCTGAATTTGATCTAACCGAGCTATAATTTGCCGAAGCATCACTAACTCGCCTTCGGACCAAGCAATGGCTCCCACTCGTGAGAGGGCTTGGATTTCTGGAATGATTCCTAATTCTTGGCGTAACTCTAATTCCTGCTGCCAGAGTTGAAATGCTTCAAGTGAATTCCCCTGTTGTAGTAACTCTAGGGCTTCTTCATGAAGGGTTTCCACATCTGAAGATTCTACAACGCGATCGGAGAGTATCGGCTCGGCTGCAACCGGCACAGTCCACAACCCCCCCAATAGGCAAAGTATCCAGGGAACCAGATATAGGGCTACAGACTGGGGAGTTGGGAGTTGGGAGTCGGGAGTGGAAGTCATGATATCAATGAAAAATTAAAAACTAAAAATTGCCGGAGACAAGGGGATGCGGAAATTACTGCCGATTGCCGATTGCCCACTCCCTATTCCCCTTGCCATTACTCCTTAATCAAACCTAACTTTTGCTTCAGTTGTACCCATTTCATCCGCAAGCGCCAAGCTTTATTGGCTTTAATCGCCGCTAATTCCAGGTTACGGTGATGCAGTTGACTATTGAGATCTTGCAATTGGGCATTCAGTTGAGCTTGAATGTCAGCCGAGAGGGTATGGGTATTTTGCAGTTGGGCACTGGTGTTCACCAATTGTTGGTTAATCTTGACGGCTTCCGCGTGGGATTGATTCAGTTCTTTTTGGGTTTGTTCCAGGTCATAATTGGCTTGTTCGAGTTGCGATCGCAATTGATTCGCCATATGTTTGTAATGTTCGCATTCGGACTGAGTCTTTTTGAAGAGGGCTTGCTTTTTGTGCATCAGGGATTTTTGATATTCTAATTCTTCATACTGCGATCGCATCCGCCGCAACTCTTCTGCTTGTTGCTCGAGTTCCTTCTGTTTCAGTTTTAGCAATTTCTGATATTTTGCCCCACTGCCCACTTCCTGCCAACTGCTAAACGCCCAATCTTGGGGACTCAAGGCTTGAATTTTTTCCAATTCTGCCTCCACATCCAGTTCCGCAGGCATAATCGAGTCTGCGCTTCCCCAAGAACCCGCTAAGGTTTCCAATTCTTGATAGAGCGTAATCGCTTCTGGGAAAAAGGCCTGAATGAGTGCCGGTTTACGGGTTTGAGAAACATCCCGTTGGAGTAATCCCGGTTCAATCACCGAGGGTTCCACAGCGCCTAAAGAGAGTTGCCATTTGTCCTCTAGTCCTTGTATCCACCCTTGCGGATCGCGGACAATAGCATCTAGATTCGCTAGGAAGCACCGTTCTGGATAGGCTCGGACAAATTCGAGCATCTGCTGATTGTAGTGCATCCATAATTCTACTGCCTTTTCGGGATAAGCCGCGACCACTTCATCGGAACTGCGGCGATAGAGGGAATCAACTACTTCCCAGGGAGAGCGATAGACCAATATAAAATAAGCTGAGGGGACTAACTCAGCCCAAAACTTGAGAAATAGGGTGGTGCGGGGGTCTTTCCATCCCCACAGAGGGCGTTGGGTTTTCTCTTTGAGCAGGAGTTTAGCGCTTTGCTGATAGCGAGGAGCGAGGATAATTTCTGATTCTAGGGTGAGTCCGTCGATTTCTAAGCCTTGGGAGCGGAGGACATTTTGGTGGAATTCTACAAAGTCTAAATCTTCAAAATGACCGCGATCGTTACCAATTGTAGTGGCGACGAGGCGATCGCCCAAATGAACGCCCACACTATTGAGCAAGGAGGCACTCAGAGAAGTCCCAGAGCGATGCATTCCCCCCAGAATAAAAATGCCTTCAGCCAATCCTTTACCGGATGAATGTCCCGATTCTAAACTGGCGAGTTGTTCCAAAGTTTGGCACACGAGCATCCGTTCTAAATTCCCCGTTTCCCCTATCGCTTTAATCATCACTACATCGTCGCGCTGCACTTGACTATGATTCAGATGACACACCCAAGATCCTTCAACACGGGGGACACAGCGATGGATAATTGTATCATTCACCCACAATTCAATCGATTTGGCCGAGGTAGGGGCGGGTTTCCCTATCGTTTGACTTTGTAGATCAGATGTCGATAAACCCGCCCTTACAGAATTTAAACTCCAGACTTTACCCTTAAATTCCCAATCTCCAGACGAGTTCAATTCTGTACTCTCTAGATTCCCTTGGGGAGGATAAGTAAAGGTAAATGTTGACCAGTCCGGGCTACTATTTTTACTAATAATGTATAGATCTTGATGGTCAGCGAGTCCCTTGGGGATACGATGATAGGTGGCACTTGGTCCTAAAATTTGATTGAGGGAATGTTGGATAAATTCTTCACTGACATAGGTTGTACCATACACGGAAGGATCTAGGGTACGACTTTCGCTTTGGGGAATAAAATGAATCCCGGAGGCGGAGAGGGCGAAGGGATTTGGGGCTAGAGTAACATCATGGGTGCTAAAAATCAGGAGTCCCCCTTCATTCAAATTATGGTAGAGGGTTTTTAGCCAAGGCACAAAGGTGCTTTCAGGGATATGACTAAAAAAGGAACTGGCGAGAATACAGTCAATGATTTGGTCTATTTTGTACTCAGTAGGGGTGAGGGTGGAATGAATCCCCTGAACTTGGAATTGTTCGATTTGAAATTGTACGGCTTCTGGATAGATGTCCGAAATCCAAATGTGTTCGGGAGGGAGAACTTGAGTCAGGAAGCGGGTAAAGCGTCCATATCCTCCGGCAAAGTCGAGGAACGTGGAGAGGTTGTCCCAACTGCCAAAGTGATGGGTGATAATTTGTTGGATGGCTTGGAAGATGCGGAGTCCATTGCCATGGTAGCGGATAGCGGCTTGAGTCGGGTCACCGTTGCTGTTCTCTAGAGCCATGAGGAACATCTCGTCGTTGTCGGAGATGCTGGTATTGAAGGAGTTGAAGGAGGGAACCATTGCTTGTACAAACGATGCTAGGATGCGATCGCCTGCTCCTTCCTCAAGCTGTTGATTTTCAATCCTACTCACAGTCATTGACACTCCCCTCTACTCTATGGACGTTAACCGTATATTGTATAGCGCGATGCGCTGGTCATGGGAATGAGGAGTTGGACATCTTCCCGATCTGTAATAAAATTCTGGCGATCGCCTCGTTAATCTTTGGATTTTCTGACACTGCATGAGGGTCCATTATCTCAGACAATTCTTTGATCTATCCGATCGCAGTCTTCCTGAACCGCTTTTGCCATCATTTGTAGATCTTCTTGGCAGTTATTGTAACTGGGTCTGACTACAACCGACGAAGTAACTGATCATATTCTGTATGTATACCAATCCAAAACCAGTAAATGCGATCGTCTTCTAATAACCTCGGTAGTTTAAAGTTACACGAGCTGAATAAATGGATGGATTCTGGCGAACTTGTTTGAAATGAAGACTATTATGGTAAGGATCTAATCGCCAAAGGTCATAAGCTTTAGCTGCTTGTTCTTGAACTGAAGCAGGAAGTTCATCAAGTTTTTGACGAAAGGCTTTTGTGACAATTGATTTCATGGCGACTGAGGAGGAAAAACTTCATCAAGAGGTGTTGTTTCACCTGCTGCGATTTCTTTCCTGACGCTCTGGGCGATCGCTTCCCACTGCTCGTCTGTAGTGGCTTCAAATCTTGCTGTCCAGTTCAGTTCGTCTTGGATCTCAGCCAGCAGACGAGCGGCGATTCGCTCCGCGATACCTTCGGGAACGCATCCTGCTGATCTTCGGGTAATTGCTTCAGTTGGGCGATCGCCTCTTCGAGTAATTGAGTCATATTCACGCTCCCAATCGATGGCTTTGCCCGTTATTCTAACGAAACTGACTGGGTTTATAGCGATCGCTCCGCTATACCTTCGGGAATGCCCCCCCATTTTCCCATGAGAGGCCATTTTCTCATAAATGATTAGCGGCTCTGGCGTTGTGCGATTTCCATCAATAATCGTAAGGCTTCATTCACAGATTCTTCACTTGGAAATGCTTTTGCCACATCAGGATCAAGCAAAACTAGATTATTGCCTGCTCGATAACGTTCCACATATTTTCCTTTAATTCCCCCTGTTAACTGGGAAAAATCATACTCAGGTCGCAGTTCATCATCCATTTCATTATTAATGTTATTCGTTTCCTTCTTCATAAAATCTTTGTTGTAGCAAAGCCAACTTAACTCAAGGAAATTTCACCTTTAAAAACATCAATAATTGCCTTTTCTTCCCTGAGAAAATCAATTCCTAATAGTCCATTGGCAAAAGAACTCAGAGGTAAATCCATCGCTACTACAGAAAAATTCTCTTTACGGACTCCTAAACAATTAAACCAAGGAACAGAGACAATCGGCAATTTTACGGTAGCTGAAGCAGTCACAATCGTAGTGGTTTGAAGGGGGTGTTTCAAGTCACACCCTAAACATTCTAGGATTTGGCAGGGCAACACAGTATAACTTGAGCCTGTATCGAGCAATAATCTTAAAACAATGGGACTTTCCCTAGCTCGTCCTACTGATGCTCTCAACCAAAGTAAATTCCCCTGTCGATTTAGGCGATAGATTCTACGAGAACTCATAAAATAAAGGCCACATCTTCAGGAATTTGCCCTACATATTCGATCGCTAGGGGTTGCTCAGGAATAGAAGCTAACATTTCATAGATGTGCGACGGGTTGGGAGAATGAGCCAGCACTTCTCCTTCTATAACCTGCATCTGATCATCAAGGTCTTTATAGGCAATCAGTAACCATTCCCCTTGATAATGCTGTTTCATTTCTTCAAAGGTCATTAGCTCAGACATTTTCTTGGTCTATCCGATCGCAGTCTTCCTGAATTGTTTCTACCATAATTTGTAGATCTTCAGGTAACTGCTTCAGTTGGGCGATTCGCTGCGCGATACCTTCGGGAACACCTCTTCCAGTAATTCAGTCATGGTCACTATCGCGATCTATAGCGTTGCTAGTTATTATAGCAAAAAAACATTTCCTGGACTCTTTAACCCAAGTCTATCTATCTCCCTATCCCTATCCAAGAACCAATTGTTTTGAAAACTTGAACTCCTTTTTGCACCACAGGAGAGTTTGCAACTCTACTAACAAAACTAGCTGCTGCCTTAGCACCACGAGCTACATAAGGCCCAGCTTTCTTGCAGGCCTTTATTACTTTAGGTACTACTTCAGCAATGTCCCCTACTATCTTCACTGTTTTTTCTAGCCATTCAACCATCCGGTTTCTAATGGTTATTTCCTGTTCTTCATTCAGAATAATGTCTTGATTGGTCGCAGAACTTCCACCAGAGTCATTATTCACATTAGCTGATTGACTATATTGAGTTCCCGTACCAGACCCAGACCCGTCTCCGCTGGTTTTAACTCTGTCTATGGTAGACATGAAGTAAGGTAGTATCGCATCCGCATTGACCCGCTGAAACACTGTTGTGTAAAGTTCCCCTAACCATGGTTTTCTGTCAGGAGTATTAATGCTTTTATTATCAACAGCCACTGATGGAACCCGTTCCGCCACTTCTTTGCCAGTGTACCGGGCAATTTCTGCTTGAATTAACTTAGTTCTTGTCCTCAGTTTTCCAGAAAATTTTTCAGGCTCTACAAAACCCGCAAATGTAAATACAATAACTGCTGCTGCCCAAATTTCTGGCCCAAATGATTCATTAATGACACGAATAGCTCGTTGCTCATCAGAGCGTACTCTCGTTTCATAGAGAGGAGTAACAAACCACAGACAGTCCACTTCCCGTAAATCAACTTTGGACTTAATTCTGCTAATATATTCTGCATCATTTTTCCCCTCTATTTCATCACACAATCCTGGAGTATCAATTACCTGAAAAGGAATTCCAGCAACTTTTGCATCAAAAAATTCTACAGTGCAAGTAACTGGTTCATCATCTCCTACTCGACAGACTTGTTTGCCCATCAAAGTGTTAACTGTGCTAGACTTACCTACCCCTGTTCTGCCAACTAGGAGAAACGTAAATCCCCTCTTTTCTCCTTTTTCAAATTCTGCTAATTCTTCCTCTTTCCCCACATCTTTGAGCCGCTGAAACACGGTTTCATGAAATTCTCCTAACCATAATTTACCATCAGGAGTTGTTTTGCTCTTATTACTAATAGGTACTGATGGAATAAGGTCGGCCATTTCTTTTCCAGTGTAACGAGCAATTTCTGTCCGAATTGACTGAGTTTTTTGTATCAGTTGTGCAGGAAACTTTGAACGGTTTACATGATCTGTATCTGTAAATATAATCACAGATGTCTCCCAAATACTTTCTCCAAACGATTCATTAATGAGCCGAATAGCTCGTTTATCGTTCTCATACACTTTCGTTGCACCAAAACGAGTAAGAAACCACAGACAATCCACTTCCTGTAAATTAATTTTAGATTTGATTCGATCGATATATTTAGGATCGTTCTGTCCGTATGTCAGATCGCACAATCCTGGAGGATCAATTACGCGAACAGGAATTCCAGCAATTTTTGTCTTAAAAATTTCTACAGTGCAAGTAAGTGGTGAAAACGGTCTTACCCCACAGATTTGTTGACCTATTAAAGCGTTAACTGCCCTACATCTATCCACTTTATCCACTTCGGCGCTACTAACTAGGAGAAACGTAAATCCCCTGTTTTTTCCTTTTTCAAATTCTTCTATGCTCATATCAGTCTCCTATTGATTGTTATCAAATTACTTTTGGCAAGGGAAATCGCGATTTCCCTTGCTCAGTCAATGTTTCGTCACTAATCCCTGACCCACACTTTCAAGTTATAGGTCAACTTTGTGCCTGCATCGAGCCAGTAGTGAACTCCAACCTTAGATGAGTTTTTCTGAGTATATTTAGCGTCTCCGCGACCCACACCAGGATCGACTTTAGTTATGGAAATTGCACTGACAGTTTTGTTTAATTCGATTTTCGATATTTTTCCGTTACAGGGAAAATCATCATCGCCTTTTTTACCGACCAACTTGGCTTCATAGGTCATCGATGTATTAATGGCAAGCCTTTCACTCATGGCTCATTTAGCTCCTGCTGTTCTTGAAGACAAGGAGTTCCAATTGTAGACTTCCTTGAGAAATAGAATTATTCTTTACAGTATAGAATACTGGTTTTGATTGGCCTACTGACAAAAAGATAAATTTGGTCTATAGTTTAAGCAAGGATTTAACAATTTGTAACGCAAAAAGTTAATTAAAATTAAAAAAAGTTGTAAAAGGTTAAAAAAGTGATAGGATAGCGACGGAGTGATATCGGTATAACTAATGGATGTGGAAGCAATCCTGACATGGGCCGATGAGTTGATGTTGGCTAAAACAGGCACAAGGTTAAGTAGTCTGCAACGAGCTGTGTTAGCTGGGGTTTGGAATCATCAGAAATATAAAGAGATTGCGGATGAATATCACTGTGGCGAAGGGAATGTGAAAATAGTGGCAGGGAATTTATGGAAGTTGATTGCAGAAGAGTTGGGAGAAAAAGTTAATAAGAAGAATTTTCGCGCAACATTGGAGAGGTATTATATTTCCCATTCTAATATTAACAACCTTGTTCAACAGCCAAATTTTAATCAAAGTCATGTTAACATTTGTGCAAAGAATTTGTACCCTAGAGAGCCAACCAAACAACGCTCACCTTCTTACTCTATCAATCAACCACAACAGCGCCACGATCTCACAGAAGCGCCAGAATACTATCCTCTGAACAACCGCAGCACCGAACTAAGCACACTGAAACAGTGGGTATTGGATGAAAAAATCAAGATAGTTACAATTTTTGGATTACCTCGCATCGGCAAAACCACTCTCGCGAGAGCATTGCTAGAAGAGGTTAAAACTCAATTTGAAGCCGTCATCTGGCGCAACTGCACGAATAGTCTAGAACGGGAATTTCTGGAATCTGAAATTATAGACTGTATCGGCAAAGATCAAACCGATAAACCTACAAAGCTCATCCATTATTTACGCTTTTCTCGTTCCCTGATTATCCTCGATGACTTCCAAGAACTCTTTACTCCGGGTGAGTTGGCTGGGACTTATTTACCTGGATGTGAACGTTATGGTAAACTCTTAAGAGAAATAGGGCGCTTCCATCACCGCAGTTGCTTCCTCCTTCTCAGTTGGGAAAAACCGACAGAAATCGCCACCTTAGAACGGGAAAACAACCATTGTCTCAGCTTACAACTGGAAAGTTTAGGAGCAGCAGCACGGGAAATCTTGAGCCAGCACCAACTCATGGATGAGGAGCTATGGGAAGAACTGATTCAACGTTACGGAGGTAATCCGTCTTGGCTCAATATTATTGCTTCTACTATCCAGGACTTCTTTAACGGTAGCGTTGATAAGTTCCTATCCTATCCTAACCCCTTTCTGGGCGACCTAGAACCGATATTGCAAGACTATTATCAACGCTTATCCCCCTCGGAAATGACAGTAGTCCAGTGGTTAGCCAGTCACGAAACCCTTGATATTTTCCACAAACCTACAGACTTAGCCTTATCTGATGCTGAATTTTTGCAAGCGATACACTCTTTAATCAAACGGGGAATTATTAAGAAACACACCCATGATAAAGTCGCCCAATTTATACTACAACCGACGATTGCATCTTATGTTAATTTCTTATAGGACTTATGTATAAACATATTTTTTGGGTAATATGCCATGACGCAAGGTACTGCCAGAGTTGTCCCCCGCTTAACACCACAGGACTATTTGGAATGGGAAGTCCAACAACCACTACGCTACGAATATTTTAATGGGGAAGTATTTGCGATGGCAGGGGGAACGTTGCCCCATGCAGATATTGCCCTAAATTTAGCAAGCCTTCTGCGAGAACCGTTACGGGGGCGCTGTAAGGTGCGGAACTCTGATGCCAAGGTGGGCATCACCGATGAGGGACCGTTTACCTATCCAGATATTAGTATTAGCTGTGATGAACGAGATCGCACCGCCCGACACTTCATCCGCTATCCCTGCGTCATTATTGAAGTGCTTTCTCCGAGTACGGAGGCATATGATCGCGGTGGTAAATTTGCCCTGTACCGTCGTCTCTCAACGCTACAAGAATATGTTTTAGTGAGTTCTGAAACCAAAACAGTTGAGATTTTTCGGCGAGATGCTGTTGGAGAGTGGCGATTCATTCCTTACAGTGAAGGTGATACGATTGAGTTGATGAGTTTGGGAATCACATTATCGCTAAATGCTATTTATGAAGATGTTGTTGTAGAGTTGGAGGATGAAGGGGGTAAAGCCAGTTTATGAACTACCGAGATATCATTACAATTGAGCCTGAAAAACGGGGCGGTAAGCCTTGCGTCCGTGGCTTGCGTATTACAGTCTATGAAGTGCTTGAGTACCTAGCTTCCGAAATGACTGAAGCAGAAATTCTCGACGATTTTCCCGATCTGACGCGAGAAGATTTAAAAGCCTGCATTGCTTATGCTGCTGACCGCGAGCGTCGGTTTATGAGCGCCCCATTATCCGCATGAAATTACTTTTTGATGAAAATCTATCGCCTAAATTACCAAACCGTCTGAGCGATATTTTCCCAAACTCGCTTCATGTTCGAGATGTGGGAATGAAAGCAACAATCGACCCAATCGTTTGGGATTATGCAAAAGACAATGATCTAATCATCGTCTCGAAAGATGCTGACATGCACGATCTGAGTTTAGTATTTGGAAATCCACCGAAAGTGATTTGGATTCGCCTTGGGAACTGTTCCACATTACAAGTTGAAAATTTGCTGCGTCGGGAGTTTAGTGCGATCGCATTATTTTACGAAGATAAGACTTTATCCCTGCTTGCTTTATCATGATGCGCTAGGTATTTACTGACTGCGATCGCAGGCATTTTGCGCGTGCGATCGCTTGCGATACTTCCATCAAAGACAGATAGCGTTTCATTACTGACTGATTAACGTTTTAGGGCGATACCAAGCGGTGATACCATAGCGGTCATAGAGTGTTAGCAGCACGTAGGATACTCCGATAATGAGCGGAATGCCGAGGAAGACTAAACTGGCAGTAATGAGATGGACATTTTCCACCAGAAAGAGCGATCGCATCATTTTCTCTAGAGCAAACCAGATCGGACGGTGAAATAAGAACATCCCATAGGCACAATAGGCGATCGCATGCAAAAATTGGTTAACTGATGCGATCGCTTACTCCACCTTCAAGCTGTTGATTTTCTATAGTTAGCTTTCGATATTAGATACGAGCTTTCCAATATTCCGGTTCTCGGTGAAGATGGGCGACAGCAATAATGATAATGTCATTATTTTCTATCGTGTAAATAATTCCGTAAGGAAATTGTTTGGTTTGACAGCGACGAACTTCCGCATCTAATAAAGACCAACCCAAAGGAAATGCCACAATTCGTTCAATGGTCGATTGCACTTCGTTGCGAAAATCTTTTCCCAATCCAGTGCGCTGTTTTTCATAATACTTGACTGCTTCGAGGAGTTCGCGACGTGCAGGAGTTAAAAATTCAACGTTCAAAGATCGCTTAACTCCTCAAATACTTGTTCTGCTGGAATTGCTTCTAATTCACCCCTGCGATATGCTTGCAAGCGATCTTGAGATTCGCTTAACCAGAGTCGATCCAAACGGGAATCGGGTCGATCTAAACTGGAGACCAAAGCATCAATTAAGACTACTCTTTCAGTGGGAGATAAGATTAATGCCTCTTGCAGCACTTTTTGAGTTGATTCAAGCATACTGAAGATTCTCGCGGAAAGAATACTTCATATTTTAGCATCAGGGCGATACCAAGCGGTGATACCATAGCGGTCATAGAGTGTTAGCAGCACGTAGGATACTCCGACGATAAGGGGAATACCAAGGAAGACTAAGCTGGCAGTAATGATATGAACATTTTCCACTAGAAAGAGCGATCGCATCATTTTCTCTAGGGCAAACCAGATCGGACGGTGAAATAGGAATATCCCATAGGCGCAATAGGCGATCGTATGCAAAAATTGGTTAACTTGGGCATTTTGACAAACGAAATTAGAGAGACGATAGATTAATAGCACAAAAGAGAACATCAACAAATTGAGTAAAATAGCATTGTGTTCAATCGTCAGGTTATAGTTATGCTGCCAAACAAAGCACAAAGAAAAGATGACACAAAACAAACCTGGGTTAATCAATGCAGCTTTTCTCACCACACGAGCATCAAAGAGATTGTTTTTGGCAGCTAAAATACCGCCTAAGAACGGTAAACTGTAGGTAATCAGTCGCCCATCGGCGATCTGCAAATAGGTAGAACACACGCATAGGATAACAACAAAAAACGCTAGGATTGCCACTTTGTAAAGCACTGAAATCTTATGAATATTGAGCAGTGAAAATAGACTATAATAGACCAAAATCAATCCCACATACCATAAAGTCGGTAAAGGGGAATATCCGTCAGAGGCAAAGATTAATTGTAACCCCAAAACATGAATCATGATTTGCGTCCAATCAAACATGCTATAGAGATAACAAAATAGGGCAAGGGAGAGGTAATAGAGCGGGAAGAGTTTAGCCAGCTTTTTGAATAAAAATTTCCCGGCTGTCTGGATATTCGGAAAGGTTAATTGATGTCGGTTAATTAAACTTCCAGCAAGAAAGACTAATAGCCCTAAGCTACATTGAAGACTGAGATGGTGTAACTGCGATAAATCAACTGTTGTGCCGAAAAGGTGGAAGCGATAGGATTTGAAGCAATAATCGGGAAGATTGTACAGTAAGATCGTGGAAATTCCTACGGATCTCATGAAATCGAATCGGGATGAACGATGGACTATTCTGTTCATAGTTCTAGGGTTGATGAGGTTGAACTATATTTGGCACTGCCAATCCCCCGAAATCCCCTTTAAAAAGGGCAATTTTCGCGAGTGCCCGCCTTTTTCAGAGGGTTGGGGAATCTTAGAGTTGTAGGGATTTTGAAAACTAGCTATTATCCTCTAGAACTTCCAGTGTATGAGCTGGAGGTTCTGTCCATTGGCTTTCAAAAGTTAACTTGGGGTCAATCTTGAAATCGACTGTGCCATTGCCACAAACGGCTTCATCTGGATTAACCCGAAACATTGCCGCATCAATACAACGGGCGAGATAAATAAACTCTTCATCTACCATTCCGGAAACTCCGGCATTGAGGAAATAAACTCCGGGATGAAGAAAGCATTCAAAGGAAAACTGAACGGTAATCACTTGATGAGGTTCAAAGTGAGAAATTTTATGAAAAGAAGGGCTGACAGAGGCTCCACCTAATTCTAGCCCGCTAATGGTTTTAATTAACATGCCAAAGCGTACATTTTGAGCCATTTTAGAAAAGCGAACTTTGAATGTATAGATGTAGGGTTGTCTGCGAATCAGATGATTAACTAGTCTACCGGATAGGGTTTCAATGTGAGGGTCAATAATTTCTGCCCCTCTGGTGGTGTAGGAAAGGGTATGTTCGGGGTTAAGATTGGGATCGTAGTAGTCTCCTAATGTGGGTATGGATGGGGAATGAGGGGAGTCTTTAGAGGAAGAAGATTGCCCATTGGTTTCTGATTTTTCTGGTGTGGGAAGGCTTTGCTGTTGATGGGATTTTTTCAGTTCTTCACGTAAGATATGGCTTTTGTCTGAGGGTGCATAAATCAGTTCTTGATATTTGGAGACGACGAATTTCGGTTTATTGCTGAGGATAATTTCGCCTTTATCCATGAGGATAGCCCGATCGCACAATTCGACCACCGAAGAAGCAGCATGAGATACAAATAACACTGTCCCGCCGCGATCGCGAATATCCTGAATCCGAGCAAAACATTTGCGCTGAAACGCTTCATCTCCCACGGATAGAGCTTCATCAACGACTAAAATATCGGGTTCGACACTGGTTGCCACCGCAAATGCCAAGCGCACGAACATCCCACTAGAGTATGTTTTTACCGGTTGTTCAATAAATTCACCGATATCCGCAAAGGACACAATCGAGTCAAATTTAGTTTTAATTTCGTCCTTCGTTAACCCCAATAACTGACCATTAAAAAAGACATTCTGCCGCCCTGTAAATTCCGGATTAAATCCGCTGCCCAATTCCAACAGAGCCGATAGCCGACCTTTCACCTCTACCTCACCTGTGCTTGGCGTGAGGGTAGCAGCAATAATTTGTAGCAAGGTACTTTTTCCCGAACCATTGCGCCCCACAATGCCTAGGGTTTGCCCTTGAGGAATTTCTAAATCAATATCATGCAGCGCCCAGAATTCTTGCCCCCTGGTTTTTCCAGGTAGCAACAGCTCTTTGAGGCGATCGCCCGGATGGGCATATCGCTTAAACGATTTAGAAACACCTTTTAGTGAAATCGCCATTTCACTCATGAAAATTACAATACCTTTAGTTCAGTGAGATCGTCAACCAACCCGACACTCTCCCAGGAATAAATGGGTATCCCTTCCCTAGATCACATCGGCAAACGCGGGGCGCAGTCGTCGATAGACCCACAAACCCCCTGACAACAGTACCAGAGAAATGCCCAAAGCACTCATCCATTCTCCCCAATGTTGCATGTGGCCCACTAAAATCAAATCTCGGTAGGTTTCCGAAATCGCTGCCAAAGGATTGAGCCAAAACACCCACTGTCGCCAAGGTTCGGGAATAATGGTAACCGGATAGACAATGGGAGTCATGTAAAACCACAAATTGGTAATCACCGCTAAACTTTGGGGAATATCGCGCAAAAACACGGTTAATGCCGAGACTAAATAGCCCAAACCTGCCGTAAGCAACAATTGGGGTAACCATGCTAAAGGCAACAATAACAGCGTCGGATGCAGCGTCTGCGTGATCAACCCGCTCAATACAATCAGGGCAATTAACCCCATAGAACTTTCAATGAAGGCGCTCAGAACAGGCACAAGAGGCAATAACCCCAGGGGAAAAACCACCTTTTTCACTAAATTCGGTTGACCAATCACCGCATTTGAGGACTGAAGCAAACCGGTCATAAATGCAGTCCAGGGCAGCAGTCCGGCAAATAACCATAGCCCAAACGTGAGATTATTGGCTGCCATTCCCTGGAGATTGAGCTTCACCTTCAGCACAATTGAAAACACATAGGTGTAAATCAGTAACTGCGAGAGTTGATTGAGCAACGGCCACAAATTCCCCAGTACTGAACCCTGATAACGAGCCGCTAAATCCCGGTGAACCAAACTTTTAAGTAAGTTCGCTTGTAGCAACCATTGACGGTTTCCCAGAAATTTGGCGATAATGCGACTTATCGCTCGCGCGATCGCTTCTACTCCCATTCCTCCTTTATTGGCCTTCAACAAAATTCACATCCTCTCTCACCACTGCACATTCTCAAATCCAACACTCCAAAGAGCATGGCCCTCAAATTTTGACATTCTCCCCGACTACCGTGCAACTGTGTCTTTACCCAAAGTTTTGTAAAATCGTAGTCTTAGTTACAGTAATCCAGTCTAGTCCATCTCTATATCATAAAGTGTTCAACCCACTTGCATCTTACCTATTAGTGTGAACTTTGATTCCTACGATTCAGGGGACTTCTACGATGAACTCTTCGGGGCCGATGGTAATCCCCGCCCCGAATGTCAACCCCTTATAGACCATTTCAATCATCTTTCTCGCGAACACCTTCATCAACGCCAACAAGCGGCCCAAATTGGACTGTTTAAGCTGGGAGTCACCTTTAATGTCTATGGTGCAGAAGAAGGAACTGAACGGATTTTGCCCTTCGATCTCATTCCCCGTATCGTCTTATCTCAGGAGTGGAAAACCCTAGAGCAAGGGCTCAAACAACGAATTCAAGCCCTCAATTTATTTATTGCTGATATTTATGACCAGCAAAAGATCGTTAAAGATAAGGTCATTCCCGAAGAATTAATTCACTCAGCCACCGGTTTTCTCAAACCCTGTATGGGTCTCAAACCTCCCCAAGATGTTTGGGGTCATATTACTGGAACCGACTTGGTGCGCGACAAAGAAGGCCAATGGTACGTTTTAGAAGACAATTTGCGTTGTCCCTCTGGCGTTTCCTATGTCTTGGAAAATCGCCGAGTGATGAAAAGTACCTTTCCTCAAATCTTTAGCTTAATGGATATTGAACCGGTCGATCGATATCCTAGCCGTTTGCTCGATACCTTACTCCATCTAGCTCCTGGCCATCTTCCCAACCCCACCGTAGTCCTCTTAACTCCAGGAATATATAACTCAGCCTATTTTGAACATTCATTTTTAGCCCAGCAAATGGGAGTTGAGTTAGTCGAAGGCCGAGATTTAGTTGTTGTTGATGGCTACTTACAAATGCGAACTACGAAGGGACTGCAACGGGTGGATGTGGTCTATCGTCGCATTGATGATAGCTTTATCGATCCGACGGTCTTTAATCCCGATTCCTTGTTAGGCGTTCCCGGTTTAATGGAAGTTTATCAGTCTGGACGAGTTGCTTTAGCCAACGCCCTGGGAACCGGAGTTGCAGATGATAAGGTAATTTATGCCTATGTTCCCCAAATGATTCGCTATTATTTGGACGAAGAGCCAATTTTAGCTAATGTCCCCACCTATCTGTGTTGGGAACCAAAGCAACAAGACTATGTGCTAAACCATTTACCACAATTAGTGGTTAAAGCCGCCGATGAGTCAGGCGGCTATGGCATGTTGATCGGTCCGAATTCAACTTCAGCCCAACGGGAAGAGTTTGCTCAACGGATTAAGGCCAATCCCCGTAAATATATTGCCCAACCCACCCTCTGTTTATCTAGGGTTCCTACCCTATTAGAGGGGAGTATCGAAGGCTGCCATGTAGATTTGCGCCCCTATATTCTCTATGGTAAAGATATTTCCGTAATGCCTGGAGGTTTAACTAGAGTGGCCCTCAAGCGGGGGTCTCTAGTGGTCAATTCTTCTCAAGGTGGTGGCAGTAAAGATACTTGGGTCTTACGAGATTAGGGGGCTAGGCTAGGGATGATGTCATGAAAATAACGATACATTAAGTTTCGTGAATTATTGATAAAAATGAGTTGCTCAAACTCAGGGTTATCCTTTATCCTTCCAGTAACGAGTTTTTCATGGCAAAAAACCTATGATTGAATCACTTGCATTTACCCATGCTTCACTGGCCTACGAAGATACTAACCCAACTCCCCAATTACGGTCTTTTGAAGGAATTAATGTATCTCTGGCCAAAAGTGCCGTAGGAGTTTTAGCTCTAAGTGTAGCGCTCTCGATTATCAGTGTCGCAGAAAACGCGATGGCCTACCTGAGTTACGGATCTAGAGGTAATGATGTTGTTTATCTGCAAGACTTGCTAAAACGTGCGGGTTATTTCTCCTATGCAGTGGGATCGACTGGTTACTATGGTAGTATTACTTATGATGCAGTTGTCAGTTATCAGTACGATATGGGCCTAGCTGTAGATGGAATGGCTGGCGCTCAAACTTTTGCGTCTCTGGAAGCTAATACTGGCGTAGGTGGTGGGACTCATCGGGTGGTTGCTACAGGTGGCTTAAATGTCCGTTCAGGAATGGGGACATCCTTTCCTGTTATTGGTGGACTCGCTAATGGACAACGGGTTTTTGTGGAATCCTTTGACCATACCGGCTGGGCAAAACTTACCACGGGTGGGTATGTGTCCGGTGATTATTTGGCCGCACTCTAATCTTTAAAATCAGAATTCTATTACAATAGCGAGCTAGTTTCATAATAACTGGCTCGCTATTTGAGTATTTCTTTGTATTAAAAGTTCGTTTTAAACGGCTAGGGATGTGGGGATTAAATCGATTTTACCGCGTTGTACAGCTCGCAATAAACGGTTAATTGACTTCCGCTCATGGGCTTGTAGTTCAGAATAGCTAGACGCGAGTTGCAGGGTATGATAATCGTTACAAGAAACGACACCGGTTGCACCCACTGCTCCAAAGATTTCGGAAATGCGATCGGATAGCTTTTCTGTTGGAGATAACATAGTTTTTTCTCTTCAACTCATCTTATGTTCCTATTGTGGTCGCTCGGGGTCACCTGTGGGGTGACAACCCCCACATAAAGTTTGTGATTTACGTTGGCTATACAAGTGATTTGGATAGGAGAGATAGGAAGAAGAGGAGATAGGGGAAGGTGGAGACGTGAAGGAGTCTGAAATATGTCGCTATTTGGGCATTAGTCTATTCGCCGATTGAAGATCCGTTTAGAATGAGCAGATTTTTACCTTGATTATTCTGATAATACGGGAACTAGGTTTTGATTACTGTTTGAAGTTAAGTTATGTTAAGTCGCGTCGCAGATTCAATCTATTGGCTCAATCGTTATGTAGAGCGGGCAGAAAATACGGCTCGATTTATTGATGCTAATTTGACCTTAATTTTGGATTCTCCGGTTGGGGTTGTCCATCAGTGGGAACCGTTGGTGATTACGACGGGCGATCGCCAGGTGTTTTGGGAGCGCTATGGCGAAGCGACGAAGGAGAATGTGCGCCATTTTCTCACGTTTGATGCGAAAAACCCCAATTCGATTTTGTCTTGTTTGTGGATGGCTCGTGAGAATGCGCGATCGATTCGAGAGGTGATTTCTTCGGAGATGTGGCAGCAAATCAATGAATTTTATTACATGGTTAAAGAGACTTCTCCAGAGGGGTCAATGGTGGAGTTATCGGATTTTTATACGGAAGTTAAGCGCTGTAGTCATTTGTTTGCCGGCTTGATGGATGCCACGATGTCCCATAATGAGGGTTGGCATTTTGGCTTGATTGGCCGGTTGTTAGAACGAGCAGATAAGACTTCGCGAATTTTAGATGTGAAGTATTTTATTTTATTGCCTTCGGCTCAGGATGTGGGCACAACATTAGATGAAATTCATTGGATAGCTCTGTTAAAATCTGCGAGTGCTTATGAAATGTATCGCAAACAAATACACCGTCACCAAATTACGCCTATGGGAGTAGCAGAGTTTTTGTTGCTCGATCGCCACTTCCCCCGTGCAGTACGCTCTTGTCTGTTTCGCTCCGAGCAGTCTCTTCATAAAATTAATGGTACAGCACCAGCAACTTGGAGTGATTCGGCCGAACGAGCCTTGGGTCGTCTGCGATCGGAGCTGGAATACATCACCATTGAGGAGATTATTCAACAGGGATTACATGAATTTGTGGATAATTTACAAAAACAGTTAAATTTGGTGGGCGAGCAGCTCTATCAAACCTATTTCTCTTTAGAGTCAGTGCATTAAATTAACAAAGATGGCAACAGGAACACATGCGCTATAAAATTATCCACTCAACTTATTATACTTATAGTGAATTTGTGGCTCTGAGTCCCCATTGGCTGCGGTTGCGATCGCGCTCCGATGGCGCTCAAACCCTGCATCACTTTCAGTTAGAGATCGATCCGCTCCCTACTGGTCAATCATCTGTCCTCGATGAAGAGGGCAATGTTCTGGAAAAAATTTGGTTCGACGCTCAGGAACTCAAAGCACTAAAGATTACTGCCACTTCTGAAGTGGAAACCCATTGTAGCAACCCCTTTAATTATCTCTTAGAGCCTTGGGCCGTTCAATTTCCAATTGATTATCCGTCTAGTCTACTGGCTCGGCTATCCCCCTATTTTGCCCCTAGAACACTGCCGAGTCCAATCGATCCCAGGGTTTATACTTGGGCGATGGACATTGCCGATCGCGTTCGCTATCAAGTTACCCCGTTTCTGAGTGCGATTAATCAGCAAATTTATGAACGGTGCGATTATTATATTCGCGATACGGGCGATCCTTTTCCTCCGGGAATAACTTGGGAACAAAAAGGGGGAACTTGTCGAGATTATGCTGTCCTGTTTATGGAAGCCTGTCGCGCCATGGGGTTAGCTGCACGGTTTGTCAGTGGCTATCAAGAAGGCGATCGCGATACACCAGACCGCCACCTCCATGCCTGGGCAGAAGTCTACCTTCCAGGAGCAGGATGGCGGGGCTATGACCCCACCCACGGGCTAGCGGTCAGTAATGGCCATATTGCCGTAGCGGCTAGTGCCATTCCCCAAAATACGGCTCCCGTTTCTGGCACCCTGCGCCGCTCTCAGGTACACAGTCAAATGGACTTTGATTTGGCGATCGCATGTTTAGATTAATCTGTGGTTAAATCCCTATCGTCTTCCTGGGCGTAATACTCCCAATCAATATTGGGAATGCTTTCGACTGCCTGGTTGAGAGCCACTTCCCAGGTTTTGCGCAGTCTGCCTAAATAAGGGTCTCTCAGAGGAAGTTCAAGCTGGTGGCGGATCGCCAAACTATCCCGTTCGTACATCACCAGATTGATGGGTGGCCCTACGGAAATATTCGATTTCATCGTAGAATCGATGGATAAGATCGCTGCTTTCGCTGCAACTTCTACTGGGGTGTCAAAGTTCAACGTGCGATCGAGAATCGGTTTACCATATTTAGTTTCCCCAATTTGTAAAAACGGGGTTTCTGGAGTCGCTTGAATCGAATTCCCTTGGGTATAAACCAGATAAAGTTCTGGGTCTTCCCCTTGAATTTGCCCCCCCACTAAAAAGTTACAATGGTAATCAATACCATCCTTTTCCAACCAAGCTCGGTCTTGCTCTAGCAGTTGCCGGACTTTGCTGCCTACATAGCGGGCGATTTCGTGAAACGTGGGCAGAGAATGCAAGTTAACGTCCTGCTGCACTTTAATATCTTTCTTCAAACTAGAGATCACCGCTTGAGTGACAGAGAGATTCCCGGAAGTACAGAGGATAATCACTCGTTCTCCAGGTAGGGAGAAATCAAATAACTTACGATAAGTGGAAATATAATCCACTCCAGCATTGGTTCGCGAGTCTGCCGCCAGCACCAGACCAGAACGGGTGATAATGCCAAGACAATAGGTCATAGAAGCTAGAGAAAAACGCCTTACTGATTGTACGGAATTTTAGGAATGTGGCGTTTCCCGAGTGTATCCTTTATTGTTAAACTCAGGGGGTATAGAGGATGAATTCTCTCAAAACCACTGCTTTAATGTTTACAGGTGGATGCTTAAGCCTGTGTGTGACTGCATCTCCAGTCCAGTCCCTTCAGTTACACTTTCAGTCTCCAGATGGTCAAACTAGCGCCGATCTCTTGTTTGGAAACCATGTTACTTTTGGAAATAGTTATGTCGGTCCTATGGGTATTGAGCTTTATCAAGACCCAACAAAAGACCCGATAGATTCTTTTCTCAAAGGTGAGAGTCATCGAGTTTATTACCATAATGGTTCTCTCGATCCCTATTTGGCTAGTCACTTCCGCAATAATAAACCTGCTAAGTGTGATGCGAGGCAGTGTTTATTGCCACTGAACTCTATTTATTATGGTACTCTCCATTCAACCCCTTCTACTGCTGTGATTACTCAATCTAATGGTCAGTGGCATTTTCATACAGTAATGGGTTCCCCTTGGAAGGCGAACAAGTCGAGTCCGTATCCTACATATTCGATGGGTCTGTTTCGTCTTAGCCTCAATTGTGCGTCAGATTTACTCTCCTGTGTTGGTTCGTCTGGGACTATGAGCATGTTTGCTAGCAGTAGTCAGCATTTGTGGTATGAAGGGCCGATGCAGTTTGTAGGATTTACCAATTCAACAGCGAATCCTACCCCAGTACCGACTCCGACTCCAACGCCCCATCCGACTAGGGTTCCGGAACCTTCCGTTGTTTTGGGACTGTTGTTCTTGAGTGGTTTGGGTTTGCTTAAAAAGAGAAGAATATAAATCCCAATAAGAAAGGCGATCGCCTCTGATGACCTGGTAGACTATCTATTGGTACTCTCTACTAGAGAACGAAGAATGGTCATATCCAATCATTTGGAAACTGAAAAACCGACAAAGAGTGCGATCGCTCTAGGAAGTAACCTCGGTGATTCTCGCGCTACCCTAGAAAATGCCCTAAAAACGATTGACCAAACTCCTGGAATTACCGTCACAACCCATTCGAGTTGGTACAAAACTGCACCCATTGGCCCATCACAACCGGATTATCTTAATGGCTGTGCCCTGTTAGAAGTGAAGCTAACTCCCCACGAGTTACTCAAAACGCTGCTCAATATTGAAGACCAATTTGGCCGAGTCCGTCAAGAAAGGTGGGGCGCGCGAACATTAGATTTAGATGTCCTATTATTTGCCGATTTAATTCTAGACACGACCGATCTGCAAATTCCCCATCCTCGGATGACCGAAAGAGCATTTGTATTAGTCCCATTGGCGGAAATTGCCCCAGACTGGATCGAACCCGTTTCTGGGGAGGCAATTTCTCAACTGGTTGAAAAAGTGGACTGTTCTGGAGTAAGGGGGTTTGAGCTGGAGTCATAGAACTCAAGTATTAACCCGGTCTGAGCATAACTAGGAAGAGGAGAGTCGTTTCGGTAGTGCCATTTAATTCGCGATCGGTTATTGCCAATGGAGTACAGCAGTAATATTTATGTTGGCGAAGCAAAGCAATCTCCGCCATCTCGCTTTAATATGACTATAACTCAACATCGATTTCAAAAAGATACCCATGTTGTTCCACTGGCCAGTCACTTGCATACCAAGGTGCGAGAAACTCTCCTCCTAGCCAAGGAACTACAGATGAGCAAGCAAACAATTTGGCACTGGAACTAAATTCACGATCAACAACACTTAGACTCGTAATATTCATTACAGGTAAAATAATCTCTCTCTTCCTTACTTGCAATTGTGGGTCGATACAGACAATTTTACCGCCAAACCAAAATGTGAGCCAAAGACGACCTGCCCTATCTACAGCCAATCCATCAGGTACACCTTCATTTTCATCAGCAACAATAAATTGGTAATGCTCGCGAATATCGGGTAGGGTAGCTTCAGTTCGATCTGAGTCAAAGGTAAAAACATGAACCGTGCGTTCCAAGCTATCTAAAACGTAGAGCGATCGCCCGTCTGGTGATATTCCCATGCCATTAGCATAGCCTAGTCCGCTAAAAATTTCTTGAACTTGCCCCTGGGGATTACATCCTAGCAGTGCCCCTTTTTCCCCGATTCCTCCCTCATTTTCATGGATAGTGTTGAACCAGATGTATCCAGTTGAGTCAAGAACCACATCATTACAAACCAATTGTCTGCCCTGATATTCTTGGACAATAGGTACTAGCTCTTGGGTATTGACATTCCATTCTACTAGTCCTAACTCTCCAGACAATATGACAGTTCCCTTACTAGATACTGCCAGACCATAAAATGCACTCGGTAATGGGAACCGTTGCACTTTGCGGGTCGTTAAGCATAGTTGAACGAGCTGAAAATTACCGTAGTCCAGACAAAATAATTGATTACGTCTAGAGTCATAGCAAAGTCCCTCACCGCCCTGGAGATCGCACTCTGGCACTACGGTGATTTTATAGGTTGGCGAGCGTCGTTCTAGCAGTAGTGCATTGCGTAGATGCTCCCCATAAAACTGTAATGCATCTCGATTCTTACCAACCAGGTTGAGTTCTGCCAGTGGACTGGGATGATAGTAGGTATCTTGAATTTGCTCTGTTGGTTCGCAATTAAACGCGATCAATTGGGAGCAATTGAGAGTGTGTTGAGCGAGGCTAAAATCAAACAACGCTGACGCGAGACCACTTTTATAAGTTGATAGATACAATCGAATACTGGTGGGTATTTTTTCTATTGATGTCTGTTTGGGAATCTGAGGACAAATTCCCTGGGCTAATTTTAGAGCTGCTTTGGGTAAATTAAAGTTAAGACTCTCCTGGTACAAAAAGCCAAATGTGGCGCTCATACGAGCATTCATTTCAATCAAGATCGGAGAACTTTGGTCTTGAATCCAAAATTCAGCGCTGAAAAAGCTATTGTTCAAACCGCTATCTTGAATAAAATGATCTACTCGCTGATAAATAGCTCTTTGTTGTGCCTGACTCACTTGAGAAGGAAAAGCATAACAATCTACCGATCCATCTTGTGCTTCCACAGTATCCACTAAACCCAAAAAATGAACCTCTCCTTTATAGACAAAGCCATCACAGGTTAAAGGTTGACCAGAAATTAGCTCTTCGACTAAAAGTGGCACTTGAGATGTTACAGCTATGGGGTATTTTGTGCCATCAACAAATTCTTGGAATAAGTTTTGATACATTTGCCACCACGGTTGGTAAGAGCTGGCAAGTTCTTTACATACTTGTTCTAATTGTTCAGGTTGCTCTACTTTTGCACAAAACATTCCGTAACTCGAACAAACGGGTTTAACAAATACGGGAAACTTCAGTTGATTTACAATGTCCTTGTCAATTAATATCTCAGTTTTATTGGCCAGTTGTACAACACTGTATCTGGGGGGATATGAGTCGATTTCACGAGCATAAAACTTATGAAAACAGTTGAGTACACCTTCTATAGAAGGGCCAAAAAGATTCAGGCTTTGACAAACCACAGCCGCCACTAAATTGGCGATATCAAAGCTATAGTAAACAAACCCGATCTGGTGAACTTGGGCATAAACAATTGCATCTTGGCAAAAGGCAACTAAATCGGCTTCACCTTTAAGTTTAGGTGGTGTAGTTTGTATACATGAATACTCTAAACAATGAAAGCAATAGGCAAAAAAATCAGAGCTAGAAAATAATTGCTTCTCATCTTTAGATGGACATAACACCAATACTGGAATGAGTTTATCGGCTGAATTATTGGTCTGGAGTACAGTTGCTGTTGCTACTTTGAGCATGAATTTATAGTATGAGCCATCATACTAATTTTACTTGATACTGCTACAGATTTTTTTGCCGATCGGTTGCTTCTAAAAATGAAAAGATTATTCCCATAAGCGAAGTTTCGTTATAGCAATATTGCCGGATAAACACACCTCAACATCTGTTCCTGGATCGGATGTGCGGTTGATATCATCTCCCACATATAGATATCCATCTCCTTGCTTGACAAACTCAGTGAGTAGGGGACGGGTACAGAGGGGACAAAAGACAAGTTCCGGATCGGGTGTATCGGGTTCTAAGTGGGGAAAATTGATGCTCCATAAGGTTCCCGACTCAGGGGGTTGAGCTAATAAGTTTTCCAACACCTGCACTGTCCATTGGGTTGCCCTTTCCCAGTCTAGTTCTCTGTCGCTTCTTTTGAAGTGAGACAAGGCGATCGCTGGAAGACGATGTATTGTGGCTTCTCGGGCTGCTCCTATTGTCCCGGAAGGATAAATGTCTGAACCCATATTGCAGCCAGCATTAATCCCAGAGATCGCAAAGTGGATATCGTCGTAGAGATAGTTGACTCCAAGACGGACACAATCGGCTGGTGTACTGTCCACACTCACTTCAGTATCCGATCGCCGTTCGACTGGAATCACGGTGCGAATATTGACCTGATGACCACAACCAGACTGGTGGTGTTTGGGCGCAACAACCACAATGCGATCGGTCGTTACTTGAGATAATGCCCTGTGTAATGCACGAATGCCCGGAGCATCAATCCCATCATCATTAGTTACTAAAAAGCTCATAATCCTAACCCCCCTCTTTTGATGTAAGGTGCTAATTCCTCTGGAATTAAATTATCTTTTTCTTCTTCATGATTCAAAATATAAGGCTTAGAAATCATCTCTATGATTTTTCACCAATCGCTTCAATCGATTACCCAAGCTTTTTCCATATTAGAGTTTCAATTTGTCTAAATAGACTGTAATACAAATACCAAAACACTCCATAAAAAATCAATATCCATTCATCTTTGTCGCGTCTAACCACATTACTCCAAACAAGTCATGACCCACACCATAGCCCGGTTGTTGAGTTTCCTCTAATTGCTGCAACACTTGAGCTAGCATAAATTCGACTTTCTGTCTGCACAAATGTTTGTCCGAAATCTGTTGTACTTCTTTCTGGGCGACCGTTTTAAATCCTTGAACTGCTGGGGGCAAATCAACGGGTTCTATGGGCAAAGACTCGCCCAGTAGCATTGCTGCTTCACTAACTAAACTATTCCACCAGCCAGAGAATTTCTTGAAGAAATCCAAGATATAATCGGGTGCCGATCCTAACTCAACTTGGAAGATTAACTGGCTCAATTCAGTTTCTTTCGAGGGATCGAGCAAACTATTGATGAGGTTACGATACTTAGGTAGCTCTGGGTTAAATTGTCCCGTTGAGGTATGACGACCTACCATAATGGAGCGATCGAAAAACTTGAATTTCTCAACAGGGCAGCCTACAGCATCAGCCGCTTGCTGCATAATCTCTTGCAACTGTTCATGGGCGTAAAAACTCATCCATGTGGGTTCTGCATCTCCTTGGCTCTCGAAAAAGCTCATGCAGTAATCCCACCGGTTTTCTTTCCATTTGGGTGTCCACTCGATGCTGTACCGTCCTAATACATCTACAACCACTGCACACCGGGAGCGATTTTCACAAGCATTCTCCGCAATTTTCTGTAGGGCTTGGTTTAGCTCATCATGAGTCAGATGAGAGTAAGGAACGCCACAGGAAAGGTACACATCAAAAGGTCGATGGAACTCCCTAGTCCGAATATCCGCACATTCAAACCTCACGTTACTGTGGTTGCTATATAGCTCATTGGCAGTTGCCACCATTGGGGCACTGATATCAACTCCCAGGTAATCTAGATCGTAGCTGCTGCCTAGTTCTGATTCCTCGGACAACAGTGTTGATAGCAACAGATATCCATCTCCTGTACCTGCACCAACATCTAAAACTCTTAGTTTCTCTCCCTTTTCCTTACTATATGGCGCGATCGCATACTTAAACACTGAACGAGAAAATGGCTCTTCCCACTCAACTTTTACACCGTCACGACGACTTTTAGATAAGTAATGTTGAACCGCATTGGTTTCGTGGTACAACGTCTCTATATGCTCTGAAGTTACTTTCATTGCTACTTACCTCCATCTTTAAATTATACTCAAAGTATCTAAAATCGCTTTAACTTTAGACACTTCATGGGTTCTCAACAGATCGCTTTTTCCTAACGCAGCAAAAACTCCCGTGAGGACTTGAGAACTACTGTATTCTTCCCCAAAAATTTCCAATGCAGTGGGAATTACATTGAAAACAGGAAACCCTAATTTCCTTAGTCTAAACGCATTTAAAAGACTGCTTATTTGATACCTTATCCGATTTGAAGCATTTTGGGATTTATAGTACAAATTGGTGTATCCCAGACCGACTGCTGGATCGATAAAAATTTTCCTGACTCCATGTTTTGTCGCGATTTCGATCTCTTTTCCAAAATAATCGTATAGTAAATCAATCGGATCTTTGGTTACATCTAATTCAAACTCCCCTACATCTCTAGCATGTTTTCCTTGAATGTAACACAAAATAATGGCCGCATCGAACTCAGCCACTATTCGATACATTTCTTCGCTATGTTCGATACCTGTAAAGTTAATGACGTTTGCCCCTGCCTTCAAACATTTCTCTGCCACTTCTGGGTAATAGGTGTCAACTGAACTTAAAACACCTGCTTTACTGAATCCTTCAATAATAGGGAGAAGTTGACTGATTTGTTTCAACCCATCGGCTCTCGCGGCATTTTTGGCAGTAGCTTCAGCTCCAATATCGATGATATCCGCCCCTTGAGCGGTTAAAACCTTGCCACGACGAATTGCTTGCTCAGTCGTGTAACAGATGCTCTTCTTGTACCAAGAATCAACGGAAAGATTAACAACTCCTAAAATCGCTTTTTCTGAATTAAACTTAAATTGCTTATGACCAATAGTGAACTCTTCTACTTCAGCATTGTAGTCATCTTTATATTGGTCATAAATGGCGTAAATATCCGCGAGAGAAAACACTTTTAACCTCCGTTTATTGCCTGCTTTGTGTTGTAACTTTACTCGATCAGGTTCCGACTATTACAACCGCAAACCCCCTGCAACTTCCAAATTTTGTCCAGTAATGTAATTAGCTTCAGGACTGATAAAGAAACCTACTGCATCGCTTACTTCTTTTAAAGTTGCAGGTCGTTTTGTTGGGAGCAGTGGAATACTTTCCTCTAAACCAATAGAATTTTCTGCGACTCCTGGAGAAATAACATTGACGGTAATGTTGTCTTCAATCAACTCTACTGCCAGGGATTTAGTATAGACAATAATACCTGTTTTGGCAATTCTATAGACGGGATTTATGCGATCTGCTATCACATTTTGGGCACTAGCAAACGCAAAGTTGACGATCCGCCCCCAACCTGCTGCCTTGAGATAAGGAATTGCGGTTTGATTAATATAGAACGCGCTATGGAGGTTTGAATTAAATATTTGATGCCATTCCTCTATAGAGACCTGGCTAATTTGTTTTTCCAAATAGTCACCCACATTATTGACAACTACTGATAAGCCTCCAAGTTGTTGCGCTGCCGTTTCGACGAGAGACTTAGCTTGTTCTGGTTGGGTAACATCTGCTTGTAGGGCAATCGAGTTTACGCCATAGGTAGCAGCAGCTTCTTGACTCACTTTTTGGGCTACTTCTGCACTTTTATTATAGTGAAATGCGACATCAAATCCTTTACTTGCCAGATCTAGAGCGATCGCCTGTCCTATTCCCACTGCCGATCCGGTTACCAGAGCCTTTTTTAACATGATCTTCCGATCCTCATGAACTGAAAATATGATTTGATTGAGACAAACGATCTAACTTTACCATGTCTAGGTAAACTATACTATAGACTTAGTCTGCTATGATTGCTTCTGCTTCAATCTCAACCAAAATTTTGGGATCAATTAATCGACTTACTTCAACCATTGCGGTTACAGGTCGAATTTCTCTAAAAAACTCTCCATGAGCTTGTCCAACACTTTTCCAATCTTCGATATTGACAACATATATTCGTGTTCGTACTACGTCTTTTAGATTAGCTCCAGCCTTGTGGAGTATGGTTTCAATATTTCTTAGGGTTTGTACGGTTTGCGCATAAGCATCACCAGGACAAACAATCTGACTTTCTTCATTAGTTGGGGTCGTTCCTGCTATCCAGACTTGATTTCCAATCCGAACTGCACGTGAATATCCAACAATAGGTTCCCAAGGAGTTCCACTAGAAAAGTTTTCACGTTTCACATTGCTAACCTTTATTTTTTTCTACATTATACTTTTATGAGTATGTTTCTATTTATTCTAGCGATTTTACACGCTATTTAGAGAATGTTGGGTTTAAATCCAACCTCTAAGACCATAGACAAACAGGCCAATATACTCTTTTAAGGCATTGGTGGTATCTCGCAGGCGACTGCTATCTGGAATAAGACTCAGTAGGGCTGATTCCCAAGTGGTTTCAGTTTCAATGGGACTGAGACCGGGGGGACTGAGGAAGTCTGTGGGTGCGGGAATGGCTTCGATACCTTGTTTTTGGAAGACCAGGAGCGATCGCACCATATGAGTTGCTGACGTTACTAACAATACCCGATTAATTCCCTCTTCGTCCAGAATTTGGCGCACATTCACCGCATTTTCATAGGTATTTAAGGAACTGGGGTCTTGTAAAATTGCCTCTTGGGGAACTCCCAAAGCTCTGGCAATTTTGGCCATATCTGCCGATTCTGGCGGCCCACCATCCTTCCAGTCAATGCGTCCTCCAGTGAGGATTAACCGGGGGGCTTTCCCTTGCAGATATAACTGTGAGCCATGTAGAATGCGATCGCCAGCCTCCGACACATCCACCCAAGGACGGGGATAAATTTGGGCTTTAATCCCCCCTCCCAGCACCACAATAGCCTCCGCAGTCGGTAACTCATCTGGAGGAATATGGCGCAGTTCCAGGGATTGAATTAATGTCTGATTCACCCAACCATTACCACCAAGCAATAACACCAGCAGTGCCAAAGAAATCGAAATTGCCGCTCGTTTCGGCCATTTCCACAGCAACACCAAAGAAACGACCATCAACACACAACTTAACCCCATCGGATAAACGAATAAGGGGAGTAACTTAGAGAGAAATAAGAACATATAGCGCTTCGCGCTGGTAATGAGTCATTAGCCACGGGTCAATTGTTTTGCCCCTTAAAGTCCTACTTAAAAAGGAGGATTTAGAGCGATCTTAACATAGCTTCTCAAAACAGAAAACACGGTATACGATTCTTATTTCCGCCAACGTTCTACTTTCGTGCGATTTTGGGCTAGAGAATTATTTTCTGCTCTCGGATCGGTGGGTAAAATCCAAGTTTCTTCATTGATCTCTTCCTCCGTTCGCCAAGAGGTTTGAATCCACCAACTCGCCACACCTCCCACAATTCCCCAAACTATACTAATTGGAGGGGAAAAGTTAACCAGCAAAAAAGTGATGGTAAACCCTAGCCCCATCAGCACTCCTCGAGGCAACGTTCTCCTAGATTGAGAAGATACAGCCGGTGTATCCGGTTGTTGGGAGGAAGAATTTGGAATCTGATCTACTTCATCTGCCATACTACTGGGTTTTTAGTCCTTCTCAATTAGAAATAGATGTACCGCATCAAGTGCGAAAACTGCTGTAACTGATTCCCTACTCTATCACTTCAAAAACCAGGGTCGGTTTTGATTCTCCAGTAAATCTAACACTTTTTGACTATCAATCGGTCTCGAAAAAAAGTACCCTTGTCCCCACTCGCAACCCAATTCAGACAATATTTTCAATTGTCCTAGGGTTTCTACTCCTTCAGCAATCACTTGCATCTTTAAGTGATGGGCTAAATTAATAATTGTCCTGACAATATCTGAGTGTTCCCCACTTTCTCCCATGTTGCTCACAAAGGATTTATCAATTTTCAGGATATCTAACGGAAATCGATGTAAATAACTCAGAGAGGAATAACCTGTACCAAAATCATCCATACAAAGTTTAATCGAACGTTCTTTTAATTGACTTAAGACTTGCTTGACATACTCGGCATTATTAATAATCATACTTTCCGTGATTTCCAGTTTTAGGTAATGGGCATGAATCTGGGATTGATGAATAATTTGATCGATTTTTTCTAATAAATCAGGTCGTGAGAGTTGACAACCGGATAAATTAACGGCCATGGTTAAGCGATGGTGACCATAACTTTCCCATCGACGCAATTGATTGCACGCTTCTTCGAGTACCCATTGTCCTAGTAAAGCAATTAATCCAGTTTCTTCGGCAATAGGAATAAATTGCACAGGGGAGACCATCCCTAATTCAGGATGTTGCCAGCGCAAGAGAGCTTCAAATCCAGCAATTTCTCCGGTTTGTAAGCAAGTAATGGGTTGATAATAAACAATAAATTGATTATCTTTAAGGGTATCTGGGCTTTCTAATAGTTGGACTGCATGACGCAAATCATTTTCGAGTTTCAGTTGATTCATCACTCGCGTATGGGTTTCTAAATCAAAGACTTCATAGCGAGCGCGTCCTTTACATTTGGCATGATACATGACAATATCAGCATCCCGAAGCACTTGTTCAGGTCGTTGATAACCGGTAGAACTTAGAGCAATCCCAATACTAACAGTAGAGAGAATCTGATGACTCTCTATAACAAAGGGACGAGTCATATCTTGGTGAATGGATTCTGCTAATTGATTAGCTTGGGAAAATGCTGAGATATCAGTTAAAAGAATGGCAAATTCATCACTACCTAAATGAGCAATGGGTGTTGCTTCTATGGACAGATGAGACTGTTTTTGTAAGATCCGATCGAGTCGTTTGGATAACTCAATTAGGAGGCGATCGCCAAGAGTATGCCCCAATGTATCATTAACAACTTTGAATCGGTCTAGATCGAGAAACAAAATTGCAAATTTATACTCTTTTGACTCTTTGACTTTCTCAATCGCTTTTTGCAAATGATCTATAAATAGAGAGCGATTTGGTAAGCCTGTGAGAGGATCGTGGTAAGCATTGTAACGGAGTTGGGTAGCAATTGTTTCTTTTTCGTCGATTTCAGCCTGGAGTTGTTTAACCGCAGCTTTGAGCTTAAATGTTCGTTCCTCAATCGCGGCTTCTAGTTTAGTTTGGATAGTATTGAGTTCTGTTTCGGCACGATGGTGAGAGATCGCTCCCCCAAAACTATCGGCAACAGTATTTAAAATTTCAATTTCTTCTGCTGTCCATTGGCGATCTCTCTGACAATCGTCAAACTCGACAAAACCCCAAAAGTGTTGATCGACAAAAATCGGCAGCACCAGCAGGGAACACACTTGGCGATCGCCTAATAACTGTTTTTCCCATTCTGGCAGTTCATCCTGATAACCCGTAATCGGTTTTCCCTGGGAAAGGTAATCATACCAGCGCCGCAGTATCGTAGCATAGGATAAATTTTGCAATTCTAGATTATTAAAAGGAAGCGAGCTTCTCTCTGGAGTCCATTCCCACCATTGGCTGGCTAATAAGGACTGGGTAACCGGATCGGTATGATTCTGAAAAATATACACTCGATCAACCGCTAGAGCTTTGCCTAAATGAGCTAAAGCCAGATGCATTGCTTCATGACGATCCGATAGGGTAAGCAAGCAATGAGTGGCTTGAGTCACCCCTTGAAGAAGACGAATATGATATTCAGGATCGAGCATAAAATACTTTAATCATAACCATCAGTCTTGAGAGGAAAGAATTGAGCGTCTAAACTGAACCCATGCCCCCACTATGGACGGGGAAAAGACGGTAGATCGATCGCGGCTAAAGACTTGCGTTTTTTCGGGGGTCGCAGGGGATACACTAGAGGAGAAGGCCAATTACCTTGGGGAAGATTCACAGGAACTTCTGATTCCTCAGATTGCGGAGCTTCTTCAGAAGAGATATCCTCTAGTACTTCTGGGCGATCGGAGATGACTTGAACACTTTCTTCCTCTTGTACATTTTCTTGCTCGATCAAACTCTCCTCTGAATCGTCAAACTCAGCACTAAAAGAGGGAGGTTCTGGTTCTAACTCGTCTGACTCTTCTAAAGGTTCTAACTCTCGTGACTGAGCTATCGTCTGGAAGGGAGAATCCTGGAAATCTTCGATCGCCCCACTAGGAGACGGAGAAAGTTCTGGGCTTGAAGATAAGGATTCTTCCGGTTTAAACAGTTGTAAATGAGGGGGATTCACCTCTGGTGAAGGCGGTTGAGCTAATAACTCTGGAGACTCTGGAGAGGAGATTTCTCGATTGGGGGTTTCTACATTTCTAGTCCTTATTTCCTCTGGTACAGGATTAGGCAGATCGGTTTCCGATAAAGAGTCTTGCCATTGATTGATTGACCAAGGTTGAATCGCAACGACTTTGGGGGCTAATCCCTGTTCAATTTTGGCCAATTTTAAGCCCTTGAGAGCTTGAGAGGATTCATGGAGGATCTGTTTTCGGTTTGAGGGAGATAATTCTAAACACCGATCCAGGGCATTTTTGAACTGTAAGGTATATCGTTGTTGGCGGTGGAGACGGGTTTGTAAGTCGATGCAAAACTTATCCCGTTGATTGAGTTGGGTGGCTTGTTCGTGAGAGCGTTGTTGGGCGATCGCACAATCTCGTTCGAGTCTCGCTGTTTGAATTTGGCTACTTTCGAGTTGTTCGGTTAAAGTTTGGACTAAAATTTGTTGTCGTTGGGTACTTTGATAGGATTTTTCTAATTCTCGCAAGAGACGTTTATTTTCTTCTTGAAGCGTATTAATTTCTTCTAGACGTTGGGATAAGAGGGCTTCAGTGGCAGGTTGGCGCTCTTGATAGGTTTGTAAGGCTTGTTGAGAGTGAGCTAGGGCACTTTCGAGTTGACTGATGCGATCGAGCAGAGCCACATTCTTATGTAATACTTGCTCCATTTCCTGTTGCACGGCTTCTAAGACTTCTGGAGCAATCCCTTCACTGACTGATTCTTCAATGTCGTGCCAGTTGAGACTATCATGAGCGATCGCATCTAGTTTCAGCTCTACAGAAACATCGGTAAATTCAGCCGGAGGAGGATTTGGATTCACGTCCTCAACCGCGATCGCTTCTGCTTCGATTGGCTTATCCACTACTGATTCAGGGGTTGGCTCGCACTCAGAAGAGTCGAAGGGGGAGGTGGGTGTATGCTCTTCGTTCATAGATTGGCGTGGGAATAACGGGGGAAACTAATTACAGGATATCGAACTTTTGAGTAATGGGTAATAGTGAAGAACCTTAGGTTTCCCCTTCCCGATTCCCTATTTCCGATTCCCTATTCCCCGTTCCCCATAAAGTCTCGCACGCAGGATAGATAAACCGGGGGATCTTCGAGCATGGGAAAGTGGGCTGTTTTTTGAATGACTTGATAGCGAATCTTGGGGTTTAAATCGGCTGCTTTTTTACCCATGGGAGCGGGAATAATCTGGTCTTTTTCCCCAGAAATGAGCAAAACAGGTATGGAGAGCTGGGAAAAGGCGATGGGCATGGTTTTAGCCATGTGTTCGCTCACTGAGGTGTAAATCGTTCCTAAAGCAGCTTCAGTGTCAGCAATCAAGAAATCGGTCAGAAACCCTTGGCGCTGTTCGTCAGGAATGGGGCGACAGAGAAACCGCGCCATAAAAAAGCGATCGGCAAAGGGAATTTTTGCTAACCAGGGGGGACGGAATTTGACCACGTAGCCGCCAAATTTATGGAAGGCTTCAAAGGATGGGCGATCGTATTCAAAAATGCCGCTACAGGTCAGAATCAGCTTTTCAATGCGCTCTGGATACTTTTGGGCAAAGAGAACGGCGATCGATGCCCCGGTAGAATGGGCGTTAATCCAAACCTTTTGTAGTCCCAGTTGATTCAGCAGTTGGGCGAGATCTTCGGCGTATTCTTCCAGAGCGTAACTTAAGTCTACGGGAGTTTGGGGCAATAGAGAGCGTCCAAAGCCCCGCAAGTCGTAGAGTAAACAGTCAAAATCCTCCTTAAAGGCTTCTGCTGTGGTTTCCCAATAGCGAGCCGAGCCAGCCCAACCATGGAGGAAAACGAGTACAGGTTTTTGGGGACTGGATGCACTCGGGGTTTTGGTTATCCACTGATAATAGTGGTCAACCCCACGGACTGTTATCTCTGGCATGATCTAGGCAGATTCAGGTTTGGGTAAGGAGGAGGGGTGAAGCAAGAGTTCTGCGGTCGATCGCTTCTCAACCATATCTTTGGTAATTACACAGCGAGTCACATCTTTGCGCGAGGGCAGTTCATACATCACCTCTAACATCAGTTCCTCGACGATTCCCCGTAAGGCTCTAGCTCCAGTTTTACGGCGATAAGCTTCCCGGGCGATCGCTGCTGTCGCATCTGGGCGAAACTCCAGAGCCACGTTATCCATCTTCAGCAGTTTTTGATACTGTTTAACCAAAGCATTTCGAGGTTGCGTTAGGATGCATTTCAATGCTTCTTCATCCAATGGATCGACCACAGCAACTACGGGAATGCGGCCAATAAATTCGGGAATCATGCCAAATTTCACTAAGTCTTCTGGCTCTAATGCCTTCAGGACATCCGCCGCCCGTTTTTCTTTGGGTTGGCTATCTCCTGGCTGAATAAAGCCCATGGATTTTTTCCCAGTGCGCTGGCTGACTACTTTATCTAGGCCAACAAAGGCTCCACCACAGATAAACAGGATGTTACTTGTGTCTATTTGGATACAATCTTGGTACGGGTGTTTACGACCTCCTTGGGGAGGAACATTGGCGATCGTACCCTCTAGCATTTTCAACAGAGCTTGTTGTACCCCTTCCCCGGAGACATCACGGGTGATGGATGGGTTTTCGCTCTTGCGGGCAATCTTATCGATTTCATCGATATAGATGATGCCTCGCTGGGCTTCTTCAACATCAAAATCTGCGACTTGCAACAAGCGCAGTAGAATATTTTCTACATCTTCACCCACATAGCCTGCTTCCGTTAGTGTTGTAGCATCAGCTACAGCAAAGGGCACATCTAGCATATCCGCCAGGGTTTGGGCAAGTAGGGTTTTCCCACATCCCGTGGGGCCTACGAGCAAAATATTCGATTTTTGCAGTTCTATATTATCTTCTGAACTGGGTTTTCCCCCATTTGCTCCAGTATTGTTGAGCTTGGATTGGATAAAACTCAATCGCTTGTAATGGTTATATACGGCCACAGATAGAACTTTTTTGGCTTCTTCCTGGCCAATGACATTATCATCAAGATAATGTTTAATTTCTTTAGGTTTAGGGATTTGACCTAGAGTTAAATTTGCGGTGCGCGATCGCCGTTTTTTCTGAGCCGGTTCCCCCCGTCTAGGATTGGGAGGAGCAGCAGTGGAACTTGAGTCAAACAGCTCTTCATCCAGAATTTCATTACAGAGTTCCACGCATTCATCGCAAATATAGACCCCTGGGCCCGCGATCAACTTCCGTACTTGTTCCTGGGATTTTCCACAAAATGAACATTTGAGATGGGAGTCATATTTAGACATAAAGCGGCCTCTGATTAAACAGTGGGGTGGGAGTCGGATGGATGGGACTGGGGTTGGGTAATCACCCGATCGATTAGACCATAGGTTTTCGCTTCCTCAGCAGACATAAAAAAGTCTCGTTCTGTATCTTCTGAAATTTTTTCCAAGGATTGACCCGTGTGATGGGCCAATAGCCCATTTAACGTTTCCTTATGATAAAGAATTTCTTTAGCCTGAATTTCAATATCAACCGCTTGTCCTTGGGCCCCTCCCAGGGGTTGGTGGATCATGATCCGGGAGTTGGGTAAAGACATTCGTTTTGCGGCTGTTCCTGCTGCTAACAGAAACGCTCCCATACTTGCTGCTAATCCGTAACAGATCGTGACCACATCGGGGCGGATTTGCTGAATAGTATCATACATTGCCATTCCTGCGGTCACCGATCCACCGGGGGAGTTAATGTAGAGTTGAATGTCTTTTTCTGGGTCTTCTGCTTCTAGGAACAGAAGTTGGGCCACGACTGAGTCAGCCACCATATCATCGATCGCTGTTCCCAGAAAGATAATCCGCTCTCGCAAGAGTCGAGAATAGATATCAAAGGCTCTTTCTCCCCGACCTGACTGCTCAACCACCATTGGAATCACCCCTTGGGGATGGTAGGAAATGATGTCTTGCGAGCGATGACTTTCAGGAGAAGAATACTGGGATTGAGATCGGAATATCATGGGGTTTCTCAGAGATTTGAGTTCCAAGTTAGAGGTTAGTTTATTTTAGGGTCATTTTTAGGCTAATTGACCTCTTGGGTTTATTATGCCTTAATCTCCCCCATTCTGGCAGGTCAACCCAAGAAAAGTTAGCTCTTGTTTCACTTTTAGGGGAGATTCGGTTGGTTATACCCTAGCTAGGAGCGTTAATTTCTGAGGATTCAGCTTCGGGTTGGGTTTCTGGGTTTTCTATCTCTGGACTCGTCTCTTCTGAGTTTAGGCTCCCTTCGGCAACTAATTCTACTGTGCCATTGGCTTCTAGCCATTCGAGGACTTTTTCCCGATTTAAGTCTTCGGTGACGATTTCTTGCAAGCGATCGCGATTAATCTCTTTAGGATCTTCGACTGTTTTTAGCACATCATCCATTTTGGCTTGAATTTCGGATTCATCGGCCTGCAAGGATTGTTGCTTGGCAATTTCGGCGATCGCCAGAGATTCTCTGATCGCTTTAATCGCTTCTGGGCGCGCATTTTGGCGAAATCTAGGAATCTGTTCGGGGGTGAAGACCTTATTCATATCCATGCCTTGATTGGACAATTGCATAGCCATTTGGGTCAACTGCTGGGTCACTGTATCTTCAATTAAGCTCTCTGGCAGTTCCACCTCCACTTTCTCTAACAGGGCTTTCACTAGGGCCTGTTGTTTATTGCTTTTTGTCTTATCTTCTGCTTCCTTAGCAAACCGCTCGGTCAACGAAGTTGTTAGAGCCTCTAGAGTTTCAAATTCACTGACCTCTTCAGCAAACTCATCATCGAGTTCTGGTAGTTCCTTTTCCTTAATCTCTTTCAGAGTAATTTCAAACTCGGCCGGCTGACCGGCAATATCTTCTTGGGGATACTCGTCTGGAAATTTCACAGCAATGGTTTTAGTTTGTCCCTGCTCCATTCCGACAATTCCATCGATAAAGCCAGGAATAAAGCGATCTGACTCCATTTCCACCTGAAAGTCAGTGGCACTCGCGCCGGGGATCTCTGCGGGTTCTGGCACTTCTTCCCCGTCTTTCGCCACTCGACGACCGACAAAATCCACCACAGCCACATCCCCAAGTTGACAGGGTCGATCTTCAATGGGAATTAAGGTCACCCGTTTCTCTTGTTCGGACTTGAGGACTTCATTAACCGCTTCTGGATCGGGTTTAATCTCTTCCGCCTTGACACTTAAGCCCTTGTATTCCGCTAATTTTGGCTCTGGGGGCACATCTACTGCCGCCTTAAACGCGATCGCTTCCCCGGGCTTGAATTGGTTCACGAGGCTATCAAATTCCGACTTGAGTTGGGGAGAGCCGAGGGTGTCTAATTGTTCTTGGGCGATCGCCTCATCTACGGACTGTTTGATTAACTTTTCTACGGCTGCCGCCTTCAGGTTTTGACTGCCCAATTGCTGGATCAGCACATGGCGGGGAATTTTTCCTTTCCGAAACCCAGGAAGCTTAGCGGTACGGCTAAATTCCTTAATCACCTGCTCATAAGCAGCCTTTGATGCTTCGGCAGGCACTTCAATTTCTAAACCAACTTGACTGGCGGGCAATTTTTCCTGGGTAACTTTCATCACTAGATCTGTATACTGAATGGGAATTGAGCCACGGGCAGTGAAGGGGAGGGTCAAGCTCCTGACACACCACGCAATAGTATTATATAATAGGGGGTTGACAATTCAACCCGAATCAAAACAAAAACTTGTCAAAGGAAGTCCTACAGCGCTTTGCGCTGTGGAATAGGGAATAGGGAATAGAGTTGTGGTACATAGCTTTGAGGATTCAAGCTTGTGTTTCATAACGCAAGCAAAGTGCTGTAAGTTGTCAACAGAAATTGGCCCAGAGCAGCCTTAACCTGCTAGAATCTGGAAGATGGTGCGCTCGGCGCTCTGGTGAAAGAGGAATGGAGGAAATTAGATCCTTCTCAGCAGAGCCAAGTATACGGTAAGCTAAGTTCTAACGCCAAAAAAAACTTAAAAGTTTGCTCTATATATTATTCATCTCGTGCCCGATTCAGAAATTTTAAGAAAATCCAGATAGTCTAAACCTGAACGCTAAAGTTTTAAAATCAAGGAGGATCACCTTTTGCCAAAATCCTATAGAGTTGCCATTCTGGGAGCCACTGGTGCAGTTGGAACTGAGTTAATCGACCTATTAGCAGCCCGTAATTTTCCTCTAGAGAGCCTAAAACTCTTGGCTTCTCCTCGGTCAGCGGGACGGACTCTATCCTTTAGAGGGGAAACTCTGCCCGTTGAACCTGTAGCAGAGGGATGTTTCGACCAAGTAGATGTGGTACTTGCCTCAGCCGGAGGTTCAACCTCCAAAACTTGGGCCCCGAAAGCGGTGGCAGCAGGTGCAGTGGTCATTGATAACTCCAGTGCCTTTCGCATGGTTCCTGAAGTCCCCTTAGTGGTTCCCGAGGTCAATCCCGAAGCGGCAGCAACCCATCAGGGAATTATTGCTAATCCCAATTGCACTACGATTTTAATGACGGTAGCCGTGTGGCCGTTGCATCAAGTGCAACCTGTAGAGAGAATCATCGCAGCGACCTATCAATCCGCTAGTGGTGCAGGTGCGCGGGCTATGGAAGAAGTGAAAATTCAAGCCCAGCAGATTCTTAATGGCCAAGATCCAAAACCCGAACTGTTTCCCTACCCCCTAGCTTTTAATCTGTTTCCCCACAATTCGCCCTTGAATGATGAAGGCTATTGTCAGGAAGAGATGAAGATGGTTAATGAAACCCGGAAAATCTTTTCAGCTCGAGATTTGCGAGTGTCCGCTACCTGCGTGCGCGTCCCCGTACTCAGAGCGCACTCAGAGGCCATTAACTTAGAATTTAAACAACCCTTCCCTGTGGAAAAAGCCAGAGAAGTATTGCAAACGGCTCCAGGGGTGAAACGGGTTGAAGATTGGATCGCCAATTATTTTCCCATGCCGATGGAAGCCACGGGTAAAGATGAGGTTTTAGTGGGTAGAATTCGTCAGGATTTATCCCATCCTTGTGGTCTAGAACTGTGGTTATGTGGGGATCAAATTCGTAAGGGAGCGGCTTTAAACGCGGTTCAAATTGCTGAACTGTTGGTGGAAAAAGATTGGGTTAAACCCCGTGAAGTGGCATTAAGTCAATAAAGTGAACCGAAAAATCATCAAGCGCATCAAAGAAAAAGGAGCATAAAAAGGGTGAGTAATTTTGGACGAGTGATCACAGCGATGATCGCGCCATTTTCGGCTGATGGTAGCGTTAATTATGAGGTGGCTGAAGAATTAGCCATTCATTTAATCAAAAACGGCAGTGATAGCCTCGTAATCTGTGGTACAACCGGGGAGTCGCCTACCTTAACCTGGGAGGAACAACATCAGTTATTCCAGGTGGTGAAACAAGCAGTAGCCGGTAGAGCTAAAGTAATTGCCGGGACAGGCTCGAATTCAACCTCAGAGGCAATTTCAGCGACTCAAAAAGCGATGGAGTGGGGATTAGATGGCTCATTGCAAGTGGTACCCTATTACAATAAACCTCCCGCAGAAGGACTGTATCAGCATTTCAAGGCGATTGCCAAAGCTTGCCCCGATATTTCTCTTTTGCTGTACAATATTCCTGGACGGACCGGGCAAAATATGCCCCCAGAAATCGTAGGCCGTTTAGCAGAAATTCCCAATATTGTTGGCATTAAAGAAGCCAGTGGGAAACTCGATCAAGTCAGTCTTATTCGCCAACTGGTTTCCCCTGAATTTGATATCTATTCTGGAGATGATTTCCTAACGTTACCCATGCTCTCGGTTGGTGGGCAAGGTGTGGTCAGTGTAGCCTCTCACCTAGTGGGTAAGGAATTACAAGAGATGATTCAGTGCTTTGAAATGGGAAAGACCCAACAAGCAACGGCAATTCATTTGAAACTTTTTCCCCTCTTTAAGGCTTTGTTTCTGACGACTAACCCAATTCCAATTAAAGCAGCACTGGCTCTTCAAGGATGGCCGGTTAACCAGTTACGTTTACCCTTGGTAGAAGCCCCAGACTCCGTTCAAGCAGAATTGAAAAATGTCTTGAATCAGTTGGGTTTAAACTGAGCCGTTTGGTCAGGAGTAGAGTTGAAAAATCGACCTAAAAACGGGAGGAAATCCCCATGATAAGCGCCCCATTGGTTAGGAAAAAAGTGATTGAAATGTCTCTTAGAGCGCAAAGCGCTAGGAAAAAGGCAAGAGCTTCTGGTACTCAAAGTGTGAACCTTTGATCCCGTACCTTAGCGCAGCGCATTTCATGTCCGCGACAGCATAAATTGCTGTCACTTGAATCACAGTTAAGGCTAAGTGCAACTGAACTTAGCCCATACATCTGTCACACTAATGTCACACTAAACTCGAAAAATTATGGTTAGAAAGAATCAAAAGTCTGCAATCAAAATTATTCCCCTGGGAGGTTTGCATGAAATTGGCAAAAACACCTGCGTCTTTGAATATGAAGACGAAATTATATTACTCGATGCTGGATTAGCCTTTCCCACAGATGGGATGCATGGAGTCAACATTGTCTTGCCGGATATATCGTATTTGCGGGAAAATCGCGATCGCATCAAAGGCATGATTGTCACCCACGGCCATGAAGACCATATTGGTGGTATTGCCTATCATCTGAAACAGTTTGACATTCCTGTGATTTACGGCCCCCGGTTAGCGATGGCCCTATTGGAAGGTAAACTCGAAGAAGCAGGAGTGAGCGATCGCACTGAGTTGAGAACCGTTGGTCCCAGAGACATGGTACGGGTAGGGAAAAACTTTGTCGTAGAATTTATCCGTAATACTCACTCCATGGCCGACAGCTTTACAGTTGCCATCCATACTCCCCTCGGTGTCATTATCCACTCTGGAGACTTCAAAATCGATCATACTCCTGTGGATGGAGAACTGTTTGACCTACAGAAACTGGCCGAACATGGGGAAAAAGGCGTATTGTGCCTCATGAGTGATTCCACGAACGCTGAAGTGCCCGGATTTACGGCATCAGAAAGTTCAACCATTCCCAACCTCGACCGGGTGTTTTCCCAAGCTGCAGGACGGATTTTAGTCACGACCTTTGCCTCCTCCGTGCATCGGGTGAATATTATCTTGCAACTGGCGCAAAAACATAATCGAGTGGTTTCAGTTTTAGGGCGCTCCATGCTGAATGTCATTGCCCATGCTCGCAACTTGGGATATGTAAAATGTCCCGATGAGCTGCTGCAACCCCTACATGCCATTCGCAACTTGCCAGATGAAAAAGTACTGATCCTGACTACTGGATCTCAGGGGGAACCCTTATCGGCATTAACTCGGATTGCTAAACAAGAACATCGACAAGTTAAAATTCGCCGGGGTGATACGGTGGTCTTCTCTGCTAACCCCATTCCGGGTAATACCATTGCCGTCGTGAACACCATTGACCAATTGATGAAACAAGGGGCGAATGTGGTCTATGGCAAAAATCAAGGTATTCATGTTTCCGGTCATGGCTGTCAAGAAGACCATAAGCTGATGTTAGCTTTAACTCGTCCGAAGTTCTTTATCCCGGTTCATGGGGAACACCGGATGTTGATTAAACACGGGCAAACGGCCAAAAGTATGGGCATTCCCGAAGAAAATATGGTGATTGTCGATAATGGCGATATGATTGAGCTGACCGAGAATTCCATTGAAATTGCCGGTAAAGTATCCTCTGGGGTGGCTTTGGTCGATAATGCGGGTATTCTCCATGAACAAGTTCTCAAAGAACGGCAACAGTTGGCCGAAGATGGGGTGATTACAGTAGCTGCTGGTGTGAATTGGGAAGGAAAATTAGCCAACTGTCCCATGGTGCATTTGCGGGGTGTGGTCACGTCTTTGAAACAACGGTATTTAGAGGATGCGATCGCCCAATCCATACAAACCACCTTAGATAATCGCTGGTCAGAGTTTGTGCGCTCTTTTGGCAAAGGACAGTTGGATGTCAGTTTCCATCGCTTGCAACAAGAGATCGAACACGATTTGAACCGACTTCTGAGAAGAGAATTACGGAGTAATCCGTTACTTGTCTTACTGATGCAAACCCCCGAAGATCCTCCTGGAGATCTCAAACCCCAAGAGAATGGTTCTAAAACTACTCCTCAAACTGATGGTGTACCCCTGAAAAATCGGCGTACCCGTCCCCGGCGATCGGCTCAAGTGGCTTCTTAAGCAAACGTAATCACCTGAAGCAAGAGGGGGTTTTACCAAACTCCCCTTTTGTCTTATAATGATACGGTTTATTCCCGATGCTGTTGGGTTTATTACTGGAGAACACTGTGAAAAAACTGCTATCTTGGATTATTGCGGCGATCGCAATCCTTTCCTTTTCTCTGTCCACACCTGCCCTCGCTGGTGATGCAGGGGCTGGCGCAGGCGTATTTTCTGCCAATTGTGCTGCTTGTCATGCGGGTGGAAAAAACTTGGTTAACCCTACTAAAACTTTGAGTAAAGCCGATTTAGAGAAATATGGAATGAATACTCTAGAGGCAATTGTTACTCAGGTAAGCAAGGGGAAAGCTGCTATGCCTCGTTTCTTGGGTAAATTGAATGACCAGCAAATTGAAGATGTGTCAGCTTATGTTTTAGAGCAAGCTGAAAAAGGCTGGTAACCACTCCCAACAGGGTGTTGATTGAGATCGCATCCTGTTTTTAGAAACTCATTAAAAGAATACATCAATCAGTTTTAGTCTATAACTTGTTTTTAAACACTTATAGGAGTTGAGAAACTAGCTCCTCAACTCCTATAAGTGTTTAATTAATATACCCCCAAGGGAATTCGAATCCCTGTCGCCTCCGTGAAAGGGAGGTGTCCTAGGCCTCTAGACGATGGGGGCTTGATTTACTCACCTTAATTATCTTAACTAAGGTTTTTCGATATGTCAACCCTCAGTAAAAACTTTTTTGAGAATTCGTGAAGATGGGGGGGAAACTGGGGATACAGGGACATGGAAATGAATAATTAGCCCTCTTCTGTCACTTGAAACAAAAATTCTTCTCTTCAGACAAAAGTAAAATGGTCACCCATGAAGATCATTTGACCTTGACGGAAGAAAAAACTCGCTTCTCTGCCAACAGTAGAAGTAAAAATGTAGACTTGGTGACTGGCGACACTATTGTAATACTCTTCCAAGCGCCCATAAGCCTTTAGCCATGTAAGCATCTCCTCTTCTGTAAACCCCTGGAGATACTCTCTAACTGCTTCTCGTTGCCCAACTAGATCGATTAAGTGGAAGTTGTTAGCCATACCAACATCATGGACTCAGTTGACCCCATAATATCCCCGCCAAGGACTCACCTGTAAAATGCCCTCCGGAGTAAACACCACCTTAAACTGGGCTAAAGATTCGTCAGAACTTTCTGGCTCTTCAGAACGGCTGTTTTGGGTGACCTCTAATAAACTCGGTAGAGGAGTCCGATCTAAATAATCAAATGCCGCTTGATTCAGGGCTTCATAATCAGCAATCTCACCGTCTGGTTGCACAGCTACTCGATAATTGAGTTCTATGGGGAAATCGGCTTCCCGAATCCGCACCCGATCGATTTGGTTATAGAGTTCCTGATTCAAATTTTCTAGTAAAAACGGATCGGTAATTTCCGGGCCTAAACTTTGAGATCCGGGCGGAAAGCCATTCCAAGGACTGACCTCAACTACCCCTTTTTGGCGAAAGACAACCTTAAACTCAGCAATCGACTCCGCTTCTGCTCCTCCTTCATCGGTCGGAATATAAGCTAACTCTAACAAGGGAGTCAGTTGGTCATCTTGGGGAATCATACCCTCATCTGTCCCTCGATATCCCAAAATTGCCCCATCTTGCCCTACGGCCACTCGATAGGTTAAATCTCTTTCTAGATCTTCGCGACTTTGCCAAGCCCGGTCAATATCTTCATGCAATCTTCGATTTAAAGTCCCGATTTCTGTTGCATCGGTAATTGAGGGTTGGCGTTCGACTAAAGTATCGATATCTTCAATCGTCGGCCGTGAAGAAGTCCGCCCAGTAGTTAAAGGATTAGCGGTAGTCGAGTCGGAAACCGTCAGGGCTGCCTCTCCATTAGGTTCTCGATCGCTTCGATCGGTATTTGGGGAAGGAGAGGGAGGTTCACCGGAGTCTTCAGACTCGGAGGCACCATGGGGTTCGACTTCCTCCAGGGTCTCCGGCCGTTCAATGTTGGGTACGGGCATCATCAGAAATAAGCCAGCTACAACCGCCAAACCGACGACTCCTAGGGCAGCGGGAGCAGCTCGTTGAGGTCCTGGAATAGTGGCTTGTACATAGCGCTTAGGAGTAGGAGCTAGAGACCAGGAAAGGCTCGGCAAGGTTTGGGTATCGGCAAAAAATTGATCGACGGCTTCTACTAGGTCAAAGAGTTGGACATCACTTAATTTAACTTCTGGAGGGTTGGGAGAGGTCGCAGCCGGATCGGGAGTATTCGTATTAATGCACAGGCGATGGTAATGGCCGTTGAGTTTTTCTAAGTGTATCCATTTTGGCCCGGGAAGATGCTCTTGGGGATAGGACACCCCACTGAGGACTTCTTGGGCATAGTGGCTAACTGCCCACACAAGGCTTTCAAAAAATTCTTTTCCCCCAGTTAATTTTACTCCAGCAATTTGGCATTCCACATTACTTAACATAGAAAGGGGCTGAAAATCTAAGGAACTGCCCTCATTAGCCTCACTCCATCCCCAAAGGGTTAAATTGCAGTTGGGTAAATTGTATTGACGTTCGATACTCATACCACTTCTCCATCAAATAGGCTAATCCACAATCGTTGCATTCCTTTGGTTCCGGTACAAAATAGGAGTTGGCTTAGTAGGGATATACCGAGTTCATTTAAGGCTCGATCGTTTTGGTATGGGGTGAGGGCAGAGCGTTGGAGGTTCATGCGCGAGCGGAAATGGGCCCGGAAGCGATCGAGGTATTCGGAGAGCCGAAAATGGTGTTCTACGGAAAGGTGTCTTTCTTGCAGTTGCTCGTAGGCAACGAGCAGTTGACGGATGAGGACCGTGCGTTTGCGGGCGAGGGTAGCGGCGATCGCCACCAATGCCTTAGCTTCTTCTATACTCAGAGAACGACGCATATGGGCACGGCGAAAGGGATTAGTGCTGCGTAAGCGCCATAGGCTAACACGATTTTGAATGATCTCTTGAAGTTGGAGGGTTTTGGAGGCAGCGAGCATAGCTTCTGATCCCCCTAAATCTAGAGCTTCGAGAGCTAGTAGAATCAGATCGAGATGCCAGCGAGTACGACGGGGACATTCTGGGGAATTGAGAGGGGGATCGACCAAGTTCTCCAGAATTAAGGGAGTGGTATTGAGAGGTGGACTGTTGGTTTGCATAATGTTCTCAAGAAACATTCAAATCGTGTTAGATACTGCCCTTGTGGTGAACTGTTCAACTTCAAGGACGCACGATCAGGATCTCTGATGACGAATGAACTGGGTAAAAGAGGACAGGGGTTAATCAGACCATCAAAGGGGAACACGATCGCTAATACTCATATGAGTCAATCTGGGATGCTAAGTGTATATTACCGGATCGCTCACCCTTTGTTCTAGATTAACCTTTAGAGGCGATCGCTGTCTTCTCCCTTGTTCTAGGAATCAGGTAGGATTGGGAAGCATCGGTTCTGATAACCTGATAATCACAGAAATAGTATTTAGATCATGGATATTCAAGAGATTCGGACTCTGATTCGGGATATTCCCGATTTTCCTAAACCGGGGATTTTGTTTCGCGATATTACCACGCTGTTGAAGCACCCCGAAGGGTTTCGCTCAACGATTGATTTATTGGCTCAACGCTGTGGTGAACTCTCGCCGGACTACATCCTGGGAATGGAGTCACGGGGATTTATCTTTGGCACAGCAGTGGCGTATCAATTGAATTGTGGTTTTATTCCAGTCCGCAAGCCGAAAAAGCTACCCGCTCCGGTTTATCAAGTCAGTTACGATCTCGAATATGGTCAAGATCAGTTGGAGATGCATCAAGATGCCCTGCAAGGGGGCGATAATACTCCGCATCGCTGTCGCGATCGCGTCGTCATCGTTGATGATTTAATTGCTACTGGGGGAACCGCGCAAGCCACTGCAAAACTGGTAGAGCAAGCCGGAGCAGTCTTAGCCGGATTTGTCTTTGTGATTGAATTAGAAGCTCTCGAAGGACGCAAACACCTCCCCAATGTCCCAATTTCTAGCTTAATCCAATACTAATTGGGTAATAGGGAATAGGGAATAGGAGATCTCCCCATCCCCCCATCTCCCGATCTCCCTATCCCCCCATCCCCCTATCTCCCCATCTCCCGATCCCCCTATCTCCCCATCCCATGAACTCTACCCTTTCCTACAATCTCCGGGGACTTTTTGGTAATGAAGTCTTCCTCTACATCAGCAAACGGGTATTACAAGGCTTAATCACCCTTTTATTAGCCTCTGCCTTAAGCTTTACCATTATTCAACTTGCCCCTGGCAACTATATCGATACCCTGCGCCAAAATCCCCAAATTTCCCCCGAAACCCTGGAACAACTCTCCCAACAATTTGGCTTAGATAAACCCGCCTATCAGCAGTATTTTCGCTGGATTTGGAGTATTCTTAGATACGGAGATTTTGGTCAGAGTTTTGTCTATCAGCGCTCTGTTGCCTCCTTGCTCTGGGAGCGCATGGCTAATACCCTATTGTTAGCCATTATATCTCTGGTGATTAACTGGGCGATCGCCCTTCCATTAGGTATTGTCGCTGCCCTCAAACAAAATACCAAACTCGATCAAAGTCTGCGAGTTCTCAGCTACATTGGCCAAGGATTTCCCAGCTTTATTACCGCCCTTGCTTTGCTCTTTTTTGCCCAAAGTGTTTCCCCTCTTTTACCCGTTGGAGACATGACGAGCATCTATTTTTCTGACTTAACTTTAGTGGGCAAAATTCTTGATATTGGTTGGCATATGATCTTACCCGTATTAGCCCTCAGTATTACCGGATTTGCTGGACTCCAGCGCCTCACCAGAGGACAATTTTTAGACGTTTTGCGCCAAGATTATATCCGCACTGCCCGCGCCAAAGGCTTACCGGAAAATCGCGTTATTTATGTTCATGCGCTCCGCAACGCCATTAATCCTCTGATCACTCTTTTAGGTTTTGAATTTGCCACCTTATTAAGTGGTTCTTTTATCACCGAATTTTTCTTTAACTGGCCGGGTTTAGGGCGCTTAATTCTCAGTGCTGTCCAATCCCAGGATTTGTACTTAATTATGGCCAGTCTGATGATGGGGGCAGTGATGCTCATTATTGGCAATTTAATTGCCGATCTGATGTTAAAGTTTGCCGATCCTCGCATTCGTTTAGAAGATCTCAAATAAATTATCCATCCTATGAATGCCTATGGCCTTTCAAACCTATTATCTGATTCGCTCTCAAAATGACGGTCAATATATCACGGCTCGTTTAGGAGATCAAAACTATCTGTTACTCTTCCAACAAGATTTTGAAGCCTACAGTTATCTCAATACCCATGCCCCCGATGTTGCCCATCAATTTGCCGTTGAATCGTTAGTTAGTTCCCAGCTAAACGCTCTACTCAATCGATGGGGCTATCGGGGCATTGGATTAGTTCAAGATCCCTTAATTCCTAGGGTAGAATTTATGGCACGAGAGTCTTCTATTGACGGTTAGCTTGTGGGGTTGAATTGAGTCGGGTCTTGATCTCGACGATCGCGCACCGAAAGGGGAGTCCCTTCGCCATCACCCACTAGCGCTGCGGTACTTTCTAAGGCTTCCCGTAACCGTTTAGCGGCATAAATCGACATATCCCTCGGAACACTAATGCGATCGCGCAAATAACGTAACCCGATATCCGATCCGGATGGTGGGGGACACTTCTCTCCCTTAATCAAGTAGGTTAAAGCACAACGCAGCGCTTCATCAAACAGGCGATCGTCGGCGGGATTCACTTGAATAATATTCTGACGATGCTTCAGCACTCGGTGAAGAGCTTCTTCACGGGAGGTTTCCGGCTCTGGATAGGTTACATCTGGCAATCCCAACCAAGGGCCACTATCCACCCGTTTCTGATTCTCCTGAGTTTCCAGTTCCTCATTTGGGTAACAACCGCCCATTTGTGGGGGTAAGTCATGGGCATGGGTGTGAAAATCGCTTTGGGTTCCTCGGTAGGTAGGGCGAGTTTCCATGGCATCAAACCAGTTGGAAAAATGGGGATTTTCCTTGCGCAGACAATACCCTTTGTAGTAGTACAAACTCGCGTTCATCCGCTCAACATAGGGTGTGAAAATGATATCTACTGTGCCAAAATCCTCGAGGAAATAGGGGCCAGGCATACGGCTCAGAGCCTGTTCTACGTCGGCAACTACGCTAATAAATTTTTCTTTGTGCCGTTGGTCGTCACGGGGCGATCGCCTCGGATAGCACAGCCAACTACACCAGGCCCGAAACAGTAACCGCTCTAGTCTACGCAGGGGAATCACCTGGGAATCCTCTATCCCTGCACCGTTTAGGGGGCCAAATGCCTGTTCTAAGGCGACTAAAATATCATCACTTTCGGTAATCAATTGGCCGTCCAACTCGATCGCCGGAAGCATTCCCGATCGCACTTTTTCTTTATACCACTGTTCTTTTTTGCCGTAGCAGAACATGGTCACCTTGCGGATACGATAAGGAATCTGTTTTTCCTCTAGCCATAACCATACCTTTTGGCAATAGGGACACCAAGCATGATGATCTCGATAGAGTGTAACCCGCACATCCGATTCCGAGTGACCAAATAGGCGTAAATTGGATTGGGCATTGGTCGGGCCATTGACTCGATCGATCGTAAAATGAGTGAGCGATTCTAGTTCTGTCCAGGTTAAGACACTCATGGGCGGATGATAAAAATAACAGGAAGGGTAATCCTATTCAATATAGCGCTGTTGTTTGTCAGCGATCAGAGACCCACGACCCGCACACCAATAGTATTGAGCCTAACTTCTGGTTTCGCTTCCATCGTATTACTACTCGACTCAGGTTGAACTTGGATGCTATTTTTGAACCCAAGCCATGACCATAGACGCGGCCATCTATTCTTTTTAAATTCTTGTTTAATGCCATAACTGGCATAATACAGTGGAGAAGAGCGACGATGGGCACTTCGACAAGCCCAAGGATAAATCATCCAAGACCCCCCACGTATGACGCGATCGCTACCCTTGGTGGGACAATCGAGATTGTTATCAAGATCATTATCATGCCAGATCTCGCTACACCACTCCCATAGGTTTCCATGCATATCGTACAACCCCCATCCATTGGCAGGAAAACTGCCGACGGGTAAGGTTTTATAAAGACATTGACCCTTGGGAGCTTCCCCGTAACTATAGCTGGCATCATAATTAGCCAGCTCGGCAGTCAGGGTTTCACCGCAATGAAATGGGGTCACTGTTCCTGCACGACAAGCATATTCCCATTCAGCTTCGGACGGTAAGCGATAGGATTTTCCAGTGTATTGGCACAGTCGGGCGCAAAATTCCTGACACTCTAACCAGGAAATATTTTCTACAGGTCGGTTTTCTCCTTTGAAACTGGAAGGATTCGGGTTGAGGGAGCGATGTATTGGGGGAAAGGAGGCTACCCGAAACCATTGGGCCTGGGTGACTTGAAATTTACTGATGTAGAATGGGGGGAGGCTGACGGAGTGCTGGAGTTTTTCCTGGTATCCCATGAGAAAGGTTCCACCCGCGATCGCCACCATATCCAAAAAGATGCCTTCTCCCAAATCTTCTCGGTAATACTTTGCGTGCCGAGTTTCCCGCTCAATAATTTCTCCCCGATGGTTCACCGTAACAGTTTCAAACTCAAATAAAGACAGTTGAGGTTCTACCAATGACTCATTACCTATGACCAGGACGTAGAACTTACCGGGCCATACCAAAGAGAGAACCAAAAGAGCGGCCCATATTCTTTGGATCTAAAGCATCAACGGCAGCAGTAGGCTCATAGCCACAATGTACCATGCAATCAGCACATTTCGGATTGCCACTGCGGTGACCATATTGGTCCCAATCTGTATTATCCAGTAATTCTTGGAAGCTTTGATAATAGCCTTCATTAAGCAAATAACAGGGCTTTTGCCAACCTAAAACGCTATAGCTGGGACTTCCCCAAGGGGTACAGTCATAGTCTTTTTCACCCAGGAGAAAATCTAAAAATAGGGGATTATGGTTAAAATTCCAGGCTTTTTGACCGGCATTGAACGGAGCGAGAATTTCCCGAAATAGCGCTCTCGTTTGTTCCCGTTTGAGGAAATGGTCTCGATCGGGGGCCCAGGCATAACTATAACCGGGAGAAATCATCATCCCATCAATGTTTAAGGTGGCAAGAAAGTCAAAGAATTTTTGCATCTCTTGGGGGTCAGCACCCTCAAAGACTGTGGTGTTTGTCGTGACGCGAAATCCTTTGGCTTTAGCCGCGCGAATGGCTTGTAAAGCTATATCAAACACGCCTTCACGGTCTACACAGCGATCGTGTTGTTCCTGTAAGCCATCAAGGTGAACGCTCAACGTTAAATAGGGGGAGGGCTGAAACCGGTTTAAATATTTCTCCAGTAATAATCCATTGGTGCATAAATAAATAAACTTTCTGCGCTCAATTAATCCCTTGACAATTTCCACAATTTGTGGGTGTAAGAGGGGTTCACCTCCAGGAATAGAAACTACGGGCGCACCACATTCTTCGACGGCAGCAAAGCATTCTTCTGGGGTCAGATGTTGTTTAAGAATTTCTTTAGGATGCTGTATTTTTCCACATCCAGAACAGGCTAAATTGCACCGAAATAGGGGTTCAAGCATTAAGATTAGGGGGAATTTTTTCCGTCCTAATAGTCTTTGGGTGACTAAATATTTGCCGACTTCAATGGCTTGTTGCAGGGCAATGGCCATAATCGCTCCTCTTACGGTAACGGGTTATCTGGGGATTTAGTATAGTTGAAAGTTCCTGATTTCTGCAATTTTCCTATTACCCATTACCCATTCCCCATTACCTATTACCGCGCGAAGCGCTATATTTTTCGATTTTCTAGACGAAAGAGCCACACCATGAGGGCAACTACACCAATTTGTAGAGCTAGGTTGCCTAAAGTGGTGCTGATATCTTCTCCTGAAGCGAGTTTAGCGAGGAAAATGAAGGCTCCGATTAAACCGGATGTGGCAAAGGTGGCGTAAATAAATTGACGTAATCCCCGATAAGGTGCTTTGGCTTCAGCTTTGAGGCGAGCATATTTTTCTGGACTCAGGGAAGATTTGCGGCTGCTTTTGGATCGAGGAGAATCGGACGGCATGGGTTTTGACGCTAAAAAGTCTGGGAAAATTCTACCATGGAGATGGCTTAGGGCCAGGAAAACCAGAGTATAGTAGAAAGTCTAGGTTTAAATCGAGATGTTTGAACAATTAATGGAATCTGAACGTAAAGTTAAGAGTGTTTACACCGATGGAGCATGTTTAGGAAATCCCGGGCCAGGAGGATGGGCTGTGCTGGTCAATTTTACGGATGGCTCCATTTATGAAATGGGGGGATCGGAGGCGGATACGACGAATAACCGGATGGAGTTGCAGGGAGCGATCGCCGGATTAAGGTTAGTGGTGGCTTCGGGACAAACCGAAGCTGTGACAGTATTTACGGATAGTGACTATGTGCGTAAGGGAATTACCCAATGGATTCGAGGCTGGAAAAATAAAGGCTGGAAAACGTCCCAAGGGAAACCCGTACAAAATCAGGATTTGTGGGAAAGTTTAGATCAGTTAAATTCTAAGATGGTGTTGTGGGAATATGTGCCAGCTCATACTGGCGATCGCGATAATGAACGTTGTGATGAGATCGCTAAAGCCTTTGCCACAGGTCGCTCTCCCGCCTTAAAACAAGCTTTAGAAACCCAAAAGCGATCGAGTCTTTCCCCCCTAAATGGGCAGAACGCGCTACAATCCACGGATGTTGCTTTAAACGGTAGCATGACAGATGTAAATGCCCCTTCCAATCCTACGTCCTCCGAAAACACGGAGAATTTACCCCGTGATGTACGGGTTGGACAACTGCGAAACCTAATCGAAACCTTACGCATTGCTGACGAAATTGCCAGTCACGCTTATTTAATTACTAGCTCGGAGTTGGCAGACTTAATGGATGTCAACGCTAGTGCGGTTACCAGTCGCGGCGATCACTGGGTTTGGCGAAACTGGGTGGTTTCCAGGGTTCGACGTGAGGGAAATCAAATCCTATGGCAACTTGAGAGAGTGGATTAGATTCTGAGGCCATGTCTCAATGAAGATGCCCTTGACAAGGGGCCTCCAGCCCCTTGCCTCCCCTCTGTCGTATCCCCCTAACCCCTTATCCCCCCATCCGGCGGTGAGTCAACTACTTCGTAGCTCGTAACATCGATTGCATCAATGGCTTCCGTGGGTTCCGATGAGACGGTTTCTGGTTGAGGAATCTGCTTTTGAGTCCATTGACGTACTTGCTCAAAATTAGAGGCAATAGCCAATAGCCCCCCCGCAACAATAAAGACAGGAAGGGGAACCGATAGTGCTTTGAGCTGTTGAAAGATTTCAGCTAACACTAATAGAAGAACAAAACAGCTAATCCAGAGTCTCATGGGTTTCTGATTGGGTTGATAGCACAGCTATTGACTATACTATACTCGACTATACTTGATGATTATCCCAGAGTCCCTGGTGGATGAAAGCTTGTTGTTGAATGAAGAGGTTGATCATGGTTGATGCACAATACCGGTTAGTTACTCGCAGTGATTTTGATGGGTTGGTCTGTGGGGTTCTCCTCAAAGAGCTAAATTTGATTGATGAGATTAAGTTTGTCCATCCTAAAGATATGCAGGATGGCAAAGTCGAGATTAGCGATCGCGATATTACCACCAATTTACCCTATGTTCCAGGAGCGCACTTGGTTTTCGATCACCATTTGAGTGAAACCATACGCAATACCTCTAAACCGGAGAATTATATTATCGATCCCGATGCCCCTTCGGCCTCACGAGTGGTCTATAACTATTATGGCGGAAAAGACAAGTTTACTGATATTTCTGAAGAGATGATGACGGCAGTGGATAAAGCCGACTCTGCCCAGTTTTCTGCCTCAGAAATTCTCGATCCTACCGATTGGGTTCTGCTCAATTTTATCATGGATGCCCGCACCGGTTTAGGCAGATTTAAGGAGTTTAGAATCTCCAATTATCAATTGATGATGGAGTTAATTGATTATTGTAAATCCCATACTATTGAGGAAATTTTAGCCCTGCCCGATGTGCAAGAGCGCGTCAACCTGTACCAACATCAGCAGGAACAATTTAAGCAACAATTAAAACGTTGTTCCCAAGCTTATGGTAAATTAGTAGCGATCGATTTGCGTAAAGAAGAAACCATTTATGCCGGAAATCGATTTATGATTTATGCCCAGCATCCTGACTGTAATATTTCCATGCATATTATGTGGGGATTGAAACAGCAAAATACAGTATTTGCGGTGGGTAAATCCATTCTGAATAAAACCTCTACAGTCAATATTGGCGAGTTGATGCTACAACATGGAGGGGGAGGCCATGCGAATGCTGGGACTTGTCAAATTGATAATGATAAGGCAGAACAAATCAAGACCGAATTGATTGATAAACTTCAGAATACCTAATATCACATCCGAATAATCAGTTACAGTATGTCATTGCGAAGGTCGCACCAGCGGAATGAAGCAATCGCAAAATCTCCCAATCTTGGCGATTGCTTCCCTGCCGTCGCAATGACAATTCTAACCCAAAATTTCCCTTTCGGTCGGTCTAAATATTTCTAAAGCGGCTTTATGTTGAGGGGCTTTCGTATTAGCAACATAGGCGAGAATGTTGGTATCCAGATAAATGCGTTTAGACTCTGTTGCCATAAAGCATCGTCCGATTAAAGGGCTGGAGGATTTCGCTATCAAAAAGTAACGGAGTTGGATCAAACTGCGATCGCGTTTCTTTGGTTGATGGTTGCTGCTGTTGATTGAGGGTTTTAAATGTCTCTATCATCACAGCAATTTGCTGAATTTGCTCCGGTGTGAGTCCAGTCGTATCAAGAGTTTGAGTCATATTAGAATCGGGAACTAGGATTTGCCTATATTTTAGCTGTTTCAGAAACCGGGTTTCTATCAAAATCTCTGGTTTGTAGCTGAAATTGTCGCAGAAACCCGGTTTCTTAAATCTCCTCTAACCAGGTTTCAATAGCAGATAACAGATTGAGTTGATTCGGCGGAAAGCCTTTTAATGGCGCGTCTAGGGGGTCGTCCGTGAGGAAGGCGGCGATCGCCCCCGTAAGTTTTTCGCAGAAGGCGATGATTTCTGAGGTGGGGGGTTGAGTAGGCTGTTTGAGGGGGTGATGTGGTGCTATAATTTTGTTAAAGGATAAATTCCCCATTAAAAAGAAAACTATGGCTAGTATTATTCTTCAAGTTGATGAGGATATAAAATCAGCATTTGAACAGGCTAACCCTGAAATTCAAAAACAGTTAAGCGATATTGTTCAATTGTTTTTACGAGAGAGGCTATACAGCAAGAGTTTGACTGAGGTGATGGCAGAAATTTCAGATAAAGCACAACAAAGAGGCTTAACACCAGAAATTTTACAAGATATTTTAGCGGATGCTAATGAGGAATAGATTTGTCATCGATACAAATGTTTTAATCAGTGCTTTGCTCTTTAAATCCTCAGTTCCGTTTCGAGCGATCGCATTGGCAGAAAAGCAAGGAATCATTTTATATTCTGAAGCCACATTAAAAGAATTAGAGCGAGTTCTGAATCGTTCCAAGTTTGACAAGTATCTTTCTCAAGAAGAAAGACAAGTATTTTTGCTTAAATTTATCGGTTCATCCCAGTTAGTGAATATTACAGAAAAAATCTCTGTTTGTCGAGATGAAAAGGATAATAAGTTTTTAGAACTGGCTGTTAGTGGCAATGCCAATCTCATTCTTACAGGCGATTTAGATTTATTGGTGTTAAATCCTTTCCAATCCATAGAAATTCTGACTCCAGAGCAGTTTATTGATAGATTTGCTGAATAAATGAGGGTCAGAAACCCGGTTTCTTAAATCCTCAAATCTCCTCTAGCCAGATTTCGATCGCAGATAACAGATTCGGTTGATTGGGGGGAAAGCCTTTTAACGGCGCTTCTAGGGGTTCGTCGGTGAGGAAGGCAACGGCAATGACTCCCGTGAGTTTTTCGCAGAAGGTGATGAGTGCCGGGGTGGGATGTTGGCAGTCGGTGAGGAGGAGGGCGCGGTGAGGGAGGAGGTGGCGGCGTTGCAGTTGTTTCAGGTGGCGGCGCAGTTCGGCGGGAGTGGAGGGTTTTGGGGGGTCTTGGTCGGGACAGGTGGTGTCCCAGATGAGTTCGCTGAGAGTGAGGGCGATTTCACTTTCGCGGGTTTCTTTGGCGAGGGGTTGGGCGTTGAGGATGAGGATGGGTTGGTTTTGTAGGGTTTGGGCGAGGTTGATAGGGGCGAAGGTTGTTTCGCTGTTATGGGGGGTTTGGTCGGTGATTTCGGGATGGGGTGTGGTGGGGGGATTGTGCCATGCACGGTAAAAGTCGGGATAGGGGAGGTTTTCGGCACAGTGCCAGAAAAGTTCATAACGTTGAACAGAGCGAAGATCGTAATAGGAATCGTCATTGAAGACTGCATATTGATCTTCGTTAATTGGAATATCAGGAAACGCTTTAAGAGCAGATACTACCTCTTCTCGTAAGATATTAGTAGTGATACAGTTTCGTAAACGCCTACTAGCATCATGTTGTATCATCCTACTCTCAGCAGTTTGAAGAAGATCAATTAAACCTGGAATAGTTTCAGATAGCAGAGCATTTTGTTCCTGTAAATCAGAATGAAGCATCTGTTCATCATCTTGAGAGCTGTTTTCTGTTTTTAGGTGAAGAGATAAATCATTTCCTGGGTCAATACAACCTAAATAGGCTCTAGCTAAAACTTGATCTTTCAATCTAGCTCTATTTTCTAATACAGAAATAGCCTTTAGATTTCCTGGATCGACTTTTCCCAAGATATAAGCAGCAAAAGTAACGTCCTGTTTTTTAAATTCTATAGATAGCCCTACATTGCTTCTCGTATGGTTTGGTGATTTTTTTAGGCTAATTATTTCCTGCTCTATATCATGAATGATGTCATTTAATATCTCTTTTGATTTTGATGCCAAATTCATTGGATCGATTATAGATAAACCGTAGGCCGCACCTATACGGGCATAGATACTGTCAGCTTTTTGTGCTATGTGATGCAAACTATTGATGATTTCATTTTTTTGATTGCTAAAACTAAATTCATCTAGCATTTCTGCCGCTTCTTGACCTTTTTTACCATTGTAGGATTTTTCAATCAGGTCTAAGACAGTTTCTTTTATATTTACATTACTTGGGTCGAGATCTACTAGACAATATACAATATCTAGTCTTGCCTTCTCAATCTCAGGAGTTTGAGTTTCTGTTTGCTTCCAAAGAATTTGCAACACATCATTTAAAATATCCTCTACTACTTTCTTATTCTTTCTATGGATTCGTGCTATTTTTTTTTAAACATAACCATAACCATTCTCAACAAAAAGCCAGGTAGCACCTGAATTTTTGTCAATCAAGCCACGCATACAGTCAAAGACTGGGTTGGGATCGACTTCAAGTAGGGTGATATATTTTGAATTTCGCCGTAGGGGGTCAATATAATTTTGCCATTGTTTCGTTTTCTCATTAAAATACCCAAATGCCCATTTTACTATCTGCTCTACCATAGTACCGGCAAGAGAAGAATTCTTAAATTCAGTCATTCCAGTAGCAGCAAGACAGTAGGCTTGATATTCATAAAATCCTATATTGATATCTGCAAAGTTCCACTCTCCACAGCCATCATCAAAGTGTATTAATTTCTGAATAAATTCCTGTTTTACCGCTTTTATATCCTCTTTAGTTTTGACAATATCTTCACGCCCCAACCACAACAAAATCACCTGCTTCCATTGCTTCTCAAAAATCCGATACCGCTTCCCCTCCACCGGACAATCCACATGATCCTTCGGTAAAAAATCATCCCAATCCTCCACCGCCAACGCCGCAAAATACTCCTGAAACGTCGCATGATAAAACGCATAAACCGGATCTTCCGGTTCATCTGCATCAACTCCCACCTCATTCAACCAACCCAACCGTAACGCCGTATCTAACAGAGAATTCTCATCGGGTTGCCCCAAATATTCACACACCAACCGATGAGTTAACCGAAACTTTGTCCCCTCCCCATCAAGGGATGTTTTTGCTAACTCTCCTAACGCTGCATTTAAACATTTTCTTTTCTCACTCTTCACCCTCAACTCTGGCGCAGACTCTTTTTTATTCCACTTATAAATATAGTTGACAAACTTTTCATACAACTTAGCCGTGGTATCGGGAAAATTTCCCTTTCTTCCTTGCCAAGTGGAACATAACAACGTTAACCGCAGGGGATTGCGGCATAAATCCTTAATCCGTTCCTTCCCCGCAACTTGCAACTCTGACCACAAAGATTCTGCCAACTCGACAGCCTCTCCTGACTCAACCAACCCCGGAAACCACCTGCGGATAAACTCCTGCACTTGTTCATCCTGAAACGGTTGGGTGAGATAGGTTTGAAACCCCTGTAACTGGCTGGGGTTCGCTTGCCACAAATTCAAGCGACAAGTGACAATCATCCGCGCATCCGTCACCCAACCTCGGAATTTTAAAGCCTGTTGGTCGCTCTGGCTCATCTCATCCAAACCATCCAACAGTAACCAGACTGCACCCCCCTTAAATTTCTGCTCCCAGTCCGCTTTAATTTCTTCTCTGGACTTGCCTAATGCCTCTTTGAGCCATTTTTCTTCTAAATACTCTCCCAGGGCTTGATTCCCCAATTCTGCCAAGTCCACCCAAATCACTAAATCATCGGTTTGTTGCAATAACCAAAAGGCTAATTTCTGGAGTAAGGTGGTTTTCCCTGCCCCCGGTTCGCCAATAATGGCCATCTGTTTCTCGGTGCGTTTCCCGATGATTTCGTCGAGAAATTCTCGATAAGCAAACCGTTTCTCTACTTCCTGCCGAGCGAACAAGTCTGAACCCCGTTCTGGGTCAATATCTTGGCGGTGTTTTTCGTTCTCACTCCGTTTCGGTTTCACCAGCGCCAAATCGACAAATAAATCCTCATCGATTAAATTGCGATTCCCATAAACCTGACCTAAGACCGTATTGCTGGTTAATTGCATCTTTCGTTCCAGCATCTGACGGCAGATATCTTGCCATTCATCAGTAGATAGCGATCGCTCCTCCGATGGATATTGCATTGCCGCCAACCCCTGCCGCATCTCCTGACGAAATTCCTTCACCTCTTGGTGCAACTCCTTGAGGCGTTCCTCTAGAGTTTGTAACAATCCGGTGATAGTGGTTTCCATCACTCCCAACTGCTGACAGACTTGGGCAAAACCAGAATTGATGTTATCGGCAATATCGCTAAAAAATGCCTGCTGCTGCGTAATACTTCCCTGTAACTGGGTTTCCATTTGCTGGAATTGTTGCAGAATTTGACTTAATTCCGCAGTATCAACTCCTGCTGAGTCAGTTCGCAGTTGGTTGAGTTGCGCTTGCATTCCCGTAAGTAACTGCAAAGTTAACCCTGCAAAGGCTTTCCCATCCTTAGCAAAGTCTTCCTTGAGGGTTTCTCGTAAGGCTTTAGGGAACGTGGTATGGAGTTTCTGGGCGACTTCTTCCCGCACTTCTGAGGCAATAGGAAACCCACCCCCTTTACACGCTGCCATATTGAGACGGATAAAAATATCGCCCCATTCTGTAGCAGTGAGGTTGCCCTGTTGGGTGAGTTGATATTCTTCCGGAGTGAGGAATTTGTCGAGTTTGGCTTCTCGAAGTTGGGGATAGCGTTTCTGAGCAAGTTCCCGTTGGGCAATTTCCACCCAGTTATCCTTAGCTTGGGCGGCGATTTTTTCTATATATTGGCGGATTTTACCGCGCTGTTGTTTGGCAGCGAGGGTGATGACTGCGGCTATGGCTTTTCCCACTGCCCGCGTTAAGTCTTCATTGTCTAAGGATACCCGATCGCCATCTTTTCCCTCCGTTAAGGTATCAATCGCGTTAGCTGTATTCCCTGCTGCAACACTCGCTAAAGTAGCTGCCAACACAGTTCCCCAAGTAATCCCTTCCCCAGCAAGCAATAGGGGAAATACGGTGCTGCCAACCACACAGCCGCCACCAATGGTTAATTTTAGGAGAGAGAACCTGACATCCATCATCATTCCCTGAATGCTGTCATTATTCTAGCTGAGGTAGAATTATCATTGGGACGGTGATTATCAAGATGATCCAGATTGCTTCACTGCACTGCGTTCCGTTCGCAATGACTTCTTCTCCCCTTCTCCCTTCGACTTCGCTCAGGGCAGCGCCTGCGGGATAAGGGATTGGGGATGAGGGCAACCGTTGATTAAAATTGCGCTCCGTCTAAGTTGGCATCGCTTAAGTCGGCATGGGTTAAATCTGCTCCCTCTAATTGAGCCTCCGATAAGTTGGCTCCCATGAGTTTCGCTTGCCTTAAATTCGCTCCTCGGAGGTTGGTTTGGCTTAAGTTAGCGAAGATAAACTTCGTGCCTTGCAGTTGGGCATTTTCTAAGTTGGCTTGCTGGAATTCGGTGCGGATAAAGTTGGCTTGGGAAAGGTTAATTCCGGGGAGTTGAGCGCCTTTTAAGTTCATGCCTTGGAAGTTTCGATCGCCGGCAGTGTAGCGATCGATTACTTCGCTGATGTCGGTGATAGAAAGGGAACGCTGAGACTGTTGGGGTAGGGTAAACGTGAGGGAATTTTGAGGTTTTAGAAGTTGATGAAATTCTTGATAAAGAGAATAGTTTCCCACTCCACTAATTGTAACCCAAGCTCTAGTTCGGGTTAAGGCAATAAAGAGGTGATTTCTCAGGGATAAATTGCTCTCGTCTTGGGCAATACGATCGAGGGCGATCGCGTAAACCATATCCGCCTCATTTCCCTTGGCTTTCTCAATCGATGAAACTGTCACACAACCATCACGCCAAAACTCATTTTTAGAGCCAGAATCCTGCTTTTGTCCGGGAAGATAGACATCAATGTCTTGTCTTAACAGTGCCTCAACCACCATCGGCTCCAGTTGGCGCGTCTGAATTCGAGTTCCCAAAAGAATGACTAAAATATCCCGACTTGGTTTTAGTCCATCCTGGCGTAAGTTTTGCCTTAAAAGATCGCCCAGATTCGCTAAGTCTTCCTGGCGAGACTCATAGGAGTGAAACTCAATCAGCGCTCCTGAGGCTAATTGACTGACTGGATTGAGATCGGTATCGAACGGACGAGTGAGGGCAATGGAATTTCCGGGTAATAGTTCTCCTTCTACTTCAAATCCTAGGGCTTGCCAATCCGATTTTTGGCACAACTGAGTTAAACATCCTTGGGGGCGAAAAATACCCATCACTATGCCATAGGCAACTCTTAAAACTTGTGCCGGAGTTCGATAGGATTTACAGAGGATTTCGGTTTTGGCAATATTCCCCAGATGAACCCCATTTAAAAGATGTCCTAACTTCGCACCAAATAAATCGATAACAGTTGTCATCTGTTGGGGATCGAGATGTTGATATTCATCCATTGTCCAAATTAAACGCCGTTGCTCTGGATGTAAGGGATTGCAAGAGTGCAGGGATTGGTAAGCCAACCAGTAGAAGGGTTGCTTTTGTTCAAATTTCATGCTATCCTTAACTAGGAAATCCTGACCTTCATCCATGAAAACTGCATCAAAAATTTGAGGTATCTTTCCTCGATGTAGAAGGTCAATACAGACCTCGGATAACGCTTCATGGGGGGCAGATTGTAAGGTATCGGCAACAGTTCTGGGAGAGACTCCAGACAGACGACATAAAAAGCGATAAAACCCGGGTTGTCCTTTGGCTCCCCAACCGTGGAAAACGCGCAAATTGCGATCGCGGGAAGAATAGCCAACTTGCCCATCGCTAAAATGGCGCAACCAGCGATCGAGTTGCTCGGTAATGGTTTGGTAAAGACTGCGGCTAAAGAAGACAATTGCAATTTTCCAATCCGGATGTTTCAAGTGCATGTGAGCCGCTTTTTGGCAGAGAATCACGGTTTTCCCCGATCCAGCAATCCCGCGAATCCTTTGTACTCCAGGCGGAATCGTTTTGGCGAGAGTTTCCTGGGCTAAATCCAGTTGAGAAAACTGTTGCCTGGCTTCGGCTAAAATTTCGGCGCGACTAGGAGAAGGATATAAGCGCCATCGGCTACTGGGATTAGGTTGAAAAATGGGAGTACCACTCATTAAGGACAGCAAAAGTTGCCATTGCTGTTGGCTTAGGGAGGTGCCTGGAGTTAGGGGACTGATCTTTTTAACGCGATCGCAAAATTGGGCAATGGCAGTTAAGCGCAGATGGTTTTCAAACAGAATAGGAGGAGCCGAAATGAGGCGATCGAATTGCTTCTCGTGCCACTGTTCTTGGGTAATATAAGGTAGGGCAACGATCGCCCGACTCATCAGACAAGACGTTAACCCGGGTTCCCTTTCGCACAATCTCAGAATCGCCCAAACCTGCTGCTCGGCTTGTTGATAGGGCGATCCGGTTTTCTGGTAAAATCCTTGATAGTGCCAACGATGGCCGGTAATTTGGGCGATTTGGTGAATCCGTAAAGACTTCACCTCAATCACAATAATTCCCAATTGGCGATCGAGAATCAGAATATCCGGCTCTTTGCGGTGTTTTCCTTGGGGAGAAAACAGGGGATAGCGCCAATAGGCAAGACAGGATCTTTCACCAAACGCCTCCTGAACCCTTTCCCATACTCGAAACTCACCGCGCTCTCCTCCGTTTCCAGTAAATTCAGTGGTAATAAACTGCCCTTTCCCCATGGCTCACTTACTCCACAATTGCTCCTTTATCGCGCAAATGTTGTTTCAGGGCTGCCGACAATTTCGGATTATCCTTAAAATAGGCTTGATTGACATGAGCTTTATCAATATTCGCCTGTTTTAATAGCGTTCCCGTCAACTGAGCTTCCTCTAAATTGACATCAGTTAAATCCGAATTGGATAAATCCGCATTCGATAAATTGGCGCGGGATAAATTGGCGCGTTGCAAATACGCCCCAGATAAATTTGCCTCTTCCAAATTGGCATCACTCAGATCGGCACGGGGCAAAACAGTGCGTAAATCTGCCCCTTGTAAATTAGCGTACTGTAAATTAGCATCGCGCAAATTGGCATTACTTAAAATTGCCTTTTCCAGGTTGGCATGGCTTAACTGAGCATGGGATAAATCCGCTAAACTCAAATCTGCACCGCTCAAATTCACGTTGCTTAAATCTGCGCCAGCTAAATTAGCATAATGAAAATTCACCTCGGCTAAATTGGCTCCAGCAAAATCAGACAAGGGATTTAAACCCACCTGTTGGGCAATATCTAACATATCTTGGGTTTGGGTTTGCCGTAATTGGTTGGCGATCGCCCATTGCTCCTGCAAACAGCGCTCTGCTTCTTCCCAATCTTGCATCGCTTGATACACTTGACGCAAATTGAGTAATGCCTGTCCTTGCCGTCCTAAATTCCCCCATTTCCGAGTGAGAAGTAACCCTTGTTGATAAGAGTTCAGTGCTTGAGGAAAATCTTGCAAACGACTATAAGCATTACCCAAATTATTCAGGGCATTCTGTTGTCCTGGGCGATCGCCAATCTCTTGTGCTAAACTCAAATGCTGCTTATAGTAAGCGATCGCCTCTTCAAGATTCCCCAAAGCCTCACTTACAGCCCCCAAATTCCCTAAAGCCGCCCCTTGGTGATGGAGATTACCCTCGGTATGGTAGAGCGATAATGCCTGCTCCCACAGGGTTTTTGCCCCCTGCAAATTCCCCCCTTGATACTCCTGAATTCCCTGCTTAAATAGCACGTCAGCATCCTGAGACATATAATAATCAGAATAAACTCAATCAAATTGACAATAATCAGATCGAAGACCTACTTTTATTACTGTAGACAACTCCGATGAAAAAACTACTGATCGTGGGCGCAAGTGGCTTCTTAGGTTGGAATCTCTGCCAAGTTGCTCAATCTCATTGGCAGGTTTACGGCACCTATCACACCCATGCCCTCAGCTTACCCCAGATTCGCCTCACTGCCCTGAATCTCCTGGACTTTTCCGCCCTAGAGCGCCTGTTTACCGACATTCAACCTGATGCCATTATTCATACCGCCGCTCAATCAAGCCCCAATTATTGCCAAACTCATCCCCAGGAAACCGATGAGATTAATATTCACGCTGCCGTAGAAATTGCCCGATTAAGCGCCCAACGCCATATTCCCTGCGTATTTACCTCCACCGATCTCGTCTTTGATGGCACGGCTGCCCCCTACGGAGAAGCCGATCGCCCTTCCCCCATTAACCATTATGGACAGCAAAAAGTGAGGGCAGAACAGGCAATGCGTCAGGAATACAGCGCTTTGCGCTGTGATGGGGGGATAGGGGGAGCAAACAACAGACTTGGTAGAAGCTCTGAGCTGTTCTAGATATTGTTAAAAACCGTCATTAATGTACATCATAGCAGAGGAAACTGCTGTATCCCCAGGTTACCATTTGCCGGATGCCCCTAATGTTTGGCACAGCGCCTGCCCAGAGTAGCAGTTTTATCCAACCCTTTATTAGAGTATTGAGATCGCACCAACCCCTCGCCCTCTTCACCGACGAATGGCGTACCCCTGTCAGCGCCACCACTGCCGCCCAAGGACTCCTTCTCGCCCTCAACCATCCAGGGGAACTATTTCATCTGGGAGGAAAAGAGCGTATTTCCCGCTATCAATTTGGGCAACTGATGGCAGAATCACTACACTTACCCACAGAATTAATCCAACCTGCCCGCCAACAGGATGTGCCCATGGCAGCGCCCCGCCCCCAAGATGTTTCCCTAGACAGCTCTAAAGCCTTTTCCCTGGGCTACAATCCCCCTTCCTTGCAGACACAATTACAGGCGCTCCAGGGGCAAGTTTAGGGATTCAGAAACTCCTCTAATACTAGAGAGGCAATGTTTCTATTTCGGGTTTAGTCTTGAGACTTTCAAAGCTGAACCATAAGCTGACTTTCTCATGAGACTGCTTGCAGAAGTCAGGAAATAGGAACCCGATTTCTGCCCCATTCACCCTCTTCTCCCACAGTTTCCATAGAAATCTCGTTTATTGCCATCTGCCCCGATCCAAACCCAGCAATGGCGCTAAACTATCAACAGGGTTAATCATGAGGAAAAAATCATGGCAAAGTCAATTATTCAGCTTGTCGATGAGCTGCCCGAAGATAACATTACTGTCAAAGTTTTAAAAGCTCTCGATTTTGTCGCGCCGGGAGAATGGAATAATTTGATCGGATTTGATGCTACCATCGCCCATTTTACCGGAGAAACTGACCCTAAAACCCTTCAACGTATCCGCGATCGCGCCGCGGCTCTCTATCTCGATCCCACCAAAGGCTATCAAGGGGCTGTCCAACTCTATCAGGCCATTGATAAAGCCGATGTCGCCATGGGCACAGCCGCCTTAGCCAATAAGGTGAGTGAAAAGTTAAGTTTTCTCTCTTTTCTGGGCAACCTTACCCCCAAAGCCGAGACCACCCAAACCATTGATTTATTACTCAAGATTGCCGTCGAAGTGATTGCTTTTTGCAAACTCAATGGCATTCCCCAACCGAATCCCCAACTCTTTGCTAATTCTCTGGCTAAAAACTATCACAACGCTGGCTTAATCCGCATGGTTGCCTTAGTGTGTATTGATGGACTGTTACCCTTGGGGCCAAATTTCTTAACCAAAATCCATGTGATTATTCAAGGTATTAATCCAGGGAACATTGCCGGTAATCCTGTGTTTTCGGGCATTAAAGACCAGATACCGGGTAAGACAATCGGCGATCGCCTTGGATTTGTGAATCAATGTTTTAGCGCCATCGAAGGTTGGATGAATCAGTTGATTGCTAAAACTGGCATTACTCCAGAAGGCATTTTCAATCATTTGGGTAACTTTATTCAAATGGCGGATGATAATCTGGATTTTGTCGCTGCCTTTTTAGATCAAACCACCAATTACTACGAGCATACGGGTATCCAAACCGTTGCCCAGCGCTTGATTTTAGAAGCCTATAAATCTCTGCAAGCAGACGGAGAAGTGCTTCGTAATGAAGATCCAGACCATGAGGATTTCCGTGGCGAAAGAGCAATCGAGTTTTCCATCGGAGATACGGTTGAAGTTTGGGATAAAAAAGAAGAAGATTGGTATGAAGCAACCATCCGCAAAGTTAAAGTCAAAAAAGATAAACCTCGGTACTATGTTCATTATGTTGGCTATGGGGCATCCGAGGATGAATGGATCAAAGAAAAGAATGTTCGCGCCGGTAATTTTGAAGAGGCTGATGATAATGGGTATGCTGTCGGTCAAAAGGTTAAAGTCTGGGATGACGAGGATGAGGAATGGTATACCGCCAGAATTCAAAAAATTGACGGCAATCAATATCGAGTCCATTATCTCGATGAAGATGATTTTGATGATGAATGGGTTGATTTAGACGAAATTTGTTAAGCAAAAAAGGTTTTCCCCATTCCCCATTCCCTATTCCCTATTCCCTAATTATGCCTACCACCGTACCCGCGCAAACCATTACCCTCAGAGAACTGATCGATCGCTTTGGCCTAACCTTAACCGAAGACGAGGAGTTCTTTCCAGAATGGCAAGAAAATTTACCCGAAATTTCCCAGAGCGATCGCCAACTCCTCGATAAAGTTAAAGCCGGTTATATCAACCTACTCAACCACCCTCCCTTACTCGAAAACGTAGTCAGGATGGCGATTTTAGACCCCATTCTATTTATCGGTAACTTCTATATCGCCCCCTTCTATGTCAAAAGTGAAGAACCGATAGAGATTAGCGCAGAAGACGAGGGTGTAATCATAAAAGGTAGAATTGATACCTTGATTTTGAAAGAACAATTTTGGATTGTGGCGATCGAATCCAAAAAAGCCTCCTTTTCCATCGAAGAAGCGCTCCCCCAGATCCTCGTTTATATGCTCGCCAGCCCTCACCCCGCACGTCCCTGTTTTGGCATGATTGCCACAGGAGGCAGCTTTATTTTTGTCAAGCTAGTCCGGGGAGACATCAACCGATATGCCTTATCAAAAGGCTTCTTAGTTCGTAACCCTGGAAATGAATTATACGAAGTGCTACGAATCTTAAAACGCCTAAGCCAGTTATAGCTCTAGGTAATAGGCATTGATAATGCATTACTTCCCTATCTCCCTATCCCCCTATCCTCCATCTAACAATTCTGCCCGATCTTCTGTATTCTGAAAGGAAGCAACGTTATTATAATTTTTGTAAACAAACTCTAATCCCAATCCTTCCATGAGTAACAGCCCTCTCCATGCCTTCTTTGTCGGTCGTGCCCTATCCGAGGCGATCGCCGAAGAAGTAGAATACACCCTAACTCATGCCCTCAGCAACTTCGGTAAAGCTGATGCAGAACAACAAGAACGGCTCAAAAACTTCCCGCAAATGGTCTTAGATCGAGCTGCAGCCGCAGAATCAGCCGCCCGCACGGGAAACCCCTCCCCCGCTTCCCCAGTAGCCAATCCTCCAGCGCGCGACCTCCAAGAAACACTTGATGATTTGCGGGCCGAAATTGCCCAACTGCGCTCTGAACTGCAAAAATATCGCTCCCGTTCCACCTAAACCTCAATCCCAGACTTTCCTTAACCCAATCCATTCATGACCCACTGATGACCTCTGTATCTGCGCTCTCCGACGTATCTAACGATCCATCAGCCCTTTCCCCCTCCAGTACCCTGGAACAAGGCTATAGCAGTAAATCCTATCGCTGGAATCGTCCCAAATATTCCCGAAACCGCCGTTTTGTCGATATCTGGAGTTTCTTCTGGCTCTTCCTAGGATCTGCGTGGCTCAATGGTAAAGCCTGGAGTTACCGAGGCGGTATGACCGAGGAAAAAATCCAAAAAAGACGGCGACAGCAAGCGATTTGGATTCGGGATACCTTCCTAGATCTAGGGCCTACCTTTATTAAACTCGGCCAACTCTTCTCCACCCGTGCGGACCTATTTCCCATCGAATATGTAGAAGAACTCTCCAAACTCCAAGACCGCGTACCCGCCTTTAGCTATGAAAAAGCGGAAAGCATTATCAAGGAAGACCTAGGAAAGTCCGTTCAAGACCTCTATAGCAGTTTTGACCCCATCCCCATGGCGGCTGCTAGTTTAGGCCAGGTTCACCGGGCCCAACTCCATAGCGGTGAAGAAGTCGTGGTGAAAGTCCAACGACCCGGTCTCAGGCAATTATTTACCATTGATTTAGAGATTCTCAAAGGCATTGCCCACTATTTCCAAAATCATCCTGACTGGGGAAAGGGACGGGACTGGCTCGGCATCTATGAGGAATGTTGCCGCATTTTATGGGAAGAAATTGATTATCTCAATGAAGGGCGCAATGCAGATACCTTTCGGCGCAACTTCCGCCAAGAAAATTGGGTGAAAGTGCCCAGAGTCTATTGGCGCTATACCTCTCCCCGTGTCTTAACTCTTGAATATGCTCCAGGGATCAAAATAAGTCAGTACGATGCCCTAGAAGCAGCCGGATTAGACCGTAAAAATTTGGCTCATTTGGGGGCAAAAGCCTATTTAATGCAAATTCTCTACAGCGGGTTTTTCCATGCTGACCCCCATCCAGGGAATATTGCCGTCAGTGCTGAAGGGTCACTCATTTTTTATGATTTTGGCATGATGGGCCAAATTCAAGCAGTGACCCGTGAAAAACTTTTAGATACCTTTTTTGGAATTGCCCAAAAAGATGGCAATCGGGTGATGAATTCGTTGATTGCGTTGGGCGCACTGGCTCCCACAGGAGATATGGGGCCGGTGAGGCGATCGATTCAATACATGTTGGATCATTTTATGGATCAACCTTTTGAAACTCAGTCTGTGAGTGAAATTAGTGACGATCTTTATGAGATTGCCTACGATCAACCGTTCCGGTTTCCGGCAACGTTTACGTTTGTGATGCGTGCCTTTTCTACCTTAGAAGGGGTAGGGAAAGGTCTTGACCCAGAATTTAACTTTATGGAAGTAGCGAAACCCTTTGCAACAGAGCTTATGAATACTGGAAACGGATCGGCAGGAAATAATTTGTTGGGGGAACTCAGTCGCCAAGCCACTCAGATGAGTAATACGGCTTTGGGGTTGCCCCGTCGTTTAGAGGATGCTTTGGATAAGTTGGAGCAGGGTGATATCCGGGTGCGGGTCAGAGCGACAGAGAGCGATCGCATCCTCAGACGGATCAGTAGTATGAGTTTGGTGAACACCTATGGTATCCTAATTAGCGGCTTGACTATTGCTGCAGCAATTTTGATTAGTGCGGATAAACTAGGATTGGCCGTAGTCGTTGCTGTATTGGCGATCGCCTTAGCAGTTATGTTGTTCCGTCTGATACGGCGAATTAATCGTTTTGATCGAATGCCTTAGTCCAAAGTGACCCACCAGAGGTTACAATTAAACCACCAGAGGTTACAATTAGAGGGGAGAAATCTCTTCATAGCCATCCCTTAGTTACTGTTTTGGTCAGAAAACTTATGAAACGCATCTTCACGGGTCTAACTGATACGGGGCTAGTCCGTTTTGTCAACCAAGATGCCTTCTATTATGACCCGGAAGGTCGATTTTTTATTGTTGCCGATGGTATGGGTGGCCATGCTGGTGGAGAAGAAGCCAGTAAATTAGCCACCAAAACCATTGAAGAGTATTTATTAGCTCATTGGGACTCGGAGAAGTCTTCCGGTGAGTTATTGAAGGCAGCTCTCTTGAAAGCCAATGATGCAATTGTTGAAGACCAGCGCCAATATCCTGAACGCTCCGATATGGGAACCACAGCAGTAGTAGTTTTGTTCCGTGAATCTCAAGATCAGAACGTGGAGGAATCTTGGGTGGCTCACATTGGTGACTCTCGTCTCTATCGGCTGCGCGGCCATAATCTGGAACAGATGACTGTCGATCATACTTGGGTTGCTAAGGCGATGGCTTCCGGAGTCCTCGATCAAGAACAGGGGCGTACCCATCCCTGGAGGCATGTGTTATCCCAATGCTTGGGACGCGAAGATACCCAAGATGAGGATATTGATGTAGATTTGATCGAGTTACAAGGAGGCGATCGCCTCTTGCTCTGTAGCGACGGTTTAACCGAAGAACTCCCCGACGGAAGCATCGCTTCTACCCTCAAATCTATTCGAGCCTGTAAGTCTGCTGGAGAGAAATTAATCCAATTGGCTAAGGAAAAAGGGGGACGAGACAATATCACGGTGATTATTGTTGCCATGGACAGTGACTAGGCAGTGAATGGAAAGTAGGCAACAGGCAATAGGCAATAGGCAATAGGCAGTAGGCAGTAGGCAATTTCCCCGTATCTCCCCACTTCCATCCCAACATCTCTAGACAAAAAACTAGAGATTTGTTCGTCATGAGCATTTTTAGCTTTGTAAACTTGCTAAAACATCCTCAAGAAAAGCCAATGTGGTCAATCTGTCAAACATTTGTTATATTTTGTAATATTACTAGACGTGCTTAGGTATGAGGACATGGGACAGAGAGGAAATAGCCCAAACATCTTTAGAGACAAATGTCTCCATGCTATTACCCATCACAACCCATGACCAACCTACGTCGCACTATTCTCAGTCCTACTGAACCCAAATGGAGGAGTCTTTGATGAACGAACCCATGCAACTCACCCTAGAACAAGAATTTAATCTTCGATCTTTTCAAACCCAAGTCGAAAAAATGAGTCGCGAGCAAGCACAAGAATTCCTCGTTAAGCTGTATGAACAAATGATGTTACGAGAAACCATGTATCAACAATTTATCAAACACGAGTGGGGTTTAGATTAAATTAAGCACACCTTATCGTATCTATTGAGAACTAGAAGCTCAAGATTTGTTGGGTTGTGGGTCTAACTTCCACTTTAGAGTGTTAGGGTAAGAGTAGATTCACCCCTCAGTATTACACTTACCCCTTATGTTCAAGCGTGCTTTAATCTCCACCGATTTATCCGATGGATTATACCGTCTAGTCAATTCAGTTCCCGCTCTAGCTCAAAGTGGTTTAGAGCAAGTTGTATTTACCCATTGTGTAGCCTTAGAAGGAATAATTCCCAAAGCAGATAATGAAAAGATTGAATGGGCAAGATCTCGCTTATCTGTCCTGCGTCCAAATATCCCCGATAGCTTGGAAGTCAAAGGTGAAGTTGTTTCCTCAGTGAAACCCCATGAAACTATTCTAGATGTAGCAAAAAAACATCATTCCGATGTGATTATCATGGGAGCGAATATCCATACGTTCATGGATGAACAAGTTTTTGGCAGTACCAGTCGGAGTTTAGCCGAACATACGGAGATTCCGATCATGGTTTTACGACCCCAACTAATTTCTACCTATACGTCTGAAGAATTAAACCTGCGGTGTCGTTATCTATTTCGATATTTAATGCTAACCTATGATGGCAGTCCCAGCGCCCAATACTTGTTAAAACGAGTTAAAGATTATGCCCAAAACCGGCCCGCTAACTCCCTAGAAAAAGTACTGCTTGTTTGGGTTGTTGAAGAAGGTAGTCGCCGAGAATATAAAGATGTCAATTATGAATTAGAAAAAGCGAACACTGAACTCCAGAAAGTGAAGGAAGATTTATCGAGTCTCGATTTAGAGGTCGAAGTTGAAGTGCGTCAAGGGGAAGTTATTCCCCAGATTTTTGAGTCTGCCTTGATGCATGATATTAGTGCGATCGCGGTTTCGTCGAGTCGAAAAAATAAAATTCTAGAATGGTCTTCACCGAGTATCAGTAACAAAATCTTGCGGCGCAGTTGGCATCCAATTCTTTACTTCTCTCCTAGTCACTAGAGTTCAAAACCACATTTTAGCTCTCCTAACTTAATGAGTTCCTTGCTATATCACTAAAAAGAAGAATCCGGGACTCCAGCTTCCAATTTCATCAGGATTTGGGGTTGGAGTTTTTCAAATTCTTTTTGCAGAAGTTCTTTACTACGAGTGGGTTGACCTCCAGCAATAGAATCACTGCCTGTAGCCCAATCTTGTAGCCTTTTCCGTTGCGAAAGGTTAACACTAATGCTGATGACATCTGCACAACGGCCGGGTTCTTCTAAGGGAAAAAATAATAAGCAGTAACGTCCTGTATGTGCTAATAGATTAGCTAGATGCTTACCCTTATTGCTTTTGAGATCCATATAATACCTCAACCATCTTGGCCCTTGTTTAGGATCGTACAAAACGGTGAGCCACAAAATCATGGGATGGGGAGAAACAGAATACAAAAAGTTCTTATAGGTTTTATTATACAATCGGCTAATTTGTCGTTGTTCAATTTCCTGTTTCTTAAGCATTGCCCACAATGTCACCACAGATTCTTTGGTCTGGGTTTGCAAGACTTGCGGAAAGACAATTTGAGCTAGGGGCTTGCCTTTGGGCCAAGTTTGTTCCCAACAGACCATATCAATGGCAGGTTTTGCCTCAATCAGTTGTAGTTTCCCAGGGGCTTTTGTCGGGCTTGATCCTGGAGAAACTTGGGTTGGAGGGGTTGTTTTTGCAGAGGGGGGAGAATTAATGGAAACTGGGGAAGATTTTTTTTGAGCGGGTTCAGAAGCAGGCGAGGATTTACTGCCGTTTTCCGCAGGAGTTGGGGAGGCATGGAGATTTTTTTCTAACTGCTCTAGGGTTTTAACAATGTCTCCTGCACTTTGGGGACGTTCTTTGGGCTTTTTGGCTAAACATCGGAAGATTAAGTGTTTTAGCTCTGAAGGGAGTTTGAGGTAAGGAGCAACGGATTCAAAGGAGCGGGGGGTTTGAAAATGATGTGTTTTATACCAGGCTCCAAAGGTATGGGTTTCCGCTGTCAAGGGCATATGGCTGGTGAGCATTTGGAACATCATCACCCCTAAGCTGTAGAGGTCAGAACTGCTGGTGAGTTCTTTGCCTTCCATTTGTTCGGGGGAGGAATAGGCTAAAGTGCCCATAAAACAGTTGGTTTGTCCGGCGGTCTCTTCTTGGAGGAGTTTAGCAATCCCAAAATCGAGAACTTTCACCAGTTCTCCAAAACTGGAATCTTGGGTAACGAGGATATTACTGGGTTTGATGTCTCGATGGACGATGGGAACGGTTTTACCATCTTTTTGAATGCCTTCATGGGCACATTGTAAGCCAAGAGCAATTTGTCGGGTTAGACTTAGGAAACGCTCTAGGTTAATGTTGTCTTCGCGGATCACATCGCTGAGGCTGTCTCCTTGAAGATATTCCATGACGTAAAAGGGGATTTCGTCGGTTACCCCATAGTCCATGACGCGGACAATGTGGAGGCTATGTTGTCCGAGGAGGGCACAGGTGGTGGCTTCTCGCTCGAAGCGATCGCGCATTTTTTTATTCAGCAGGGCTTGAGAGAGAAATTTAACCGCGACCAATACTCCGCCGACTCTCGCATCTTTGGCCAGGTAGACTTTCCCCATTGCTCCCTTACCAAGTAGTTCGACAAGCTCATAGCGATTAAATAGAATGCGGCCAATATTGGGGTCACTCATTGGATGTTACACCAGAATACTGGAATCAACTGGAATTCTTCCTATTGTTAACGACGGTATGGGGTAAGGAGAGCAAATGCACCTCATCCAAATTCTGCTAGTCCTCTTGCGTTTTACCGTCCGATCCAAACTATGAATGACTAGCTCAGATAGAGGCTATCCATTCTAGAGGATGGTTTGGATATTTAATTGTAAGGGTTTCCATGATCGGTACAGTTGATCATTATCCTTTCATTGTAGCTTGAAGAGAGCAGGGGTTTACGCACTTTAGCTTTCTGTTTGCCTCTCTAGGCGAGCTTCCATGGCACTGGTTAAGTAATGTCCTGCCATCACTGCGCTAGAGAGATGATAGGTGTCGTAGTCAATGCGATAGAGGGTTTCAAAACTACTGCGACGTTCTTTATCTCCAAGAACCCAATAGCGCTGAATGATGGAGTCTGGAGCTACCCAACCTTCTCCTTCGGCTTTTTTTCCGAGGAGACTGTGTTGGAGAACGAAGGTATATCGGCGTTCGCCACTGTCGAGGCGGCCTTTATATTGAAAGGATATGGGGTCGCGATCGCCGTTGCTAAAGGTCAGTTTCATGACCATGGTAAACCAGTTATCGGTAGACCACCGTACTAAGCTTGCTCCTCGGATGGCGATCGGTAGACCATCTTTCTCTAGCCAGTTTCCTTCCAGAGTCCAGCGTCCAGGTTCCATTAAGAATGTATGAGCCACTTCGATCGCCTCTAAATTCTTGTCTCAGATTGTTTCGAGTCTTAAGCAACGGTGCTTAATGATCTAGTTAGCGATCATAACATTGTTGTCCGATGGCTTCCAACTGGGTGTAGGTGTCCCAGAATTTGACTAGAGTTGGCCCCCGTGACTTGGGGAAGATTACCGGGAATACCGAGATGATGCCAATAGCCTAAGACGGCAAAGGCGATCGCTTCTTTAAATTCGGCATTTAAGCCCATCTCTTCCGTCGTCAGGACTTGAATGGGGCTTAGGTGGTGTTGAATGCGCTCTTTGAGGTACCGGTTACGACTGCCACCCCCACACAGTAGGATGCGATCGGGCATCTGAGGCAGAAATTGGTGATAGTTTTGCTTAACAGAAACGGCGGTAAATTCTGTGAGAGTAGCTAACACATCAGCATTGGAGAGGTCATAAGCTTGGCACTCTTGCCAACAGCGCTGCCAGAATTCCAACCCAAAATATTCCCTTCCCGTAGATTTGGGAGGAGGTTGCTGAAAATAGGGGTCTTGCATCCATTGGTCTACTAAGGGTTGGCAGGGGGTTCCATTGGCTGCCCAAGCGCCGTTGAGATCTAGCCGTTGAGCGCCCTGGGTTAACTGCTCAACGGCTAGATCCAGCAGGCTATTTCCCGGGCCGGTATCCCATCCCCGGACTCGATCTAGATGCTGATGACTGTTGGCCGGAAGATACGTTAGATTGCCAATGCCACCTAGATTTTGGATACATTGGCTTTGGGTGGGATGGCTGAGGATGCAGGCATCTATGGGGGAAACGAGGGGGGCCCCATGTCCACCTGCGGCGATATCCGCTTGGCGAAAATTACTGATGGTAGGGATACGGGTATTGTAGGCGATCGCCTCTCCGCGTCCGAGTTGCAGGCTATAACCGAGTTGTCCATTGGGGGGACGGTGAAAGACGGTTTGCCCATGAGAGGCTATCCGTTGAGCTGGAGGATGACCCTGTTGTACCTTGAGAGCTGCTTGGCTAAAGGCTTGTGCTATTTTGTCGTCAACAGCAGCAAGTTGGGGAAGGGAGAGAGATGCGCCAGCGGCGATCGCCAATATTTCCCTCTGCAACTCCTCCGGATAAGCATAGGTTTCCCCAGCAATTAAATCCACCTTTAACTCATATCCCTCTCCAGAAATCTCCACCAGCGCCGCATCAATTCCATCTGCTGATGTTCCACTAATCAAGCCAATAATATACATCCTGTGACAACCTTTTTTCTGCTAGATCGGCAACCGATTAATCGCCTTATTATCCCCAATTAACACCATGGAATCCCCCTTTTCCATCCGTTGATTTGGCCTGGGATTTACCTCCAATTTATTCCCCTGATGATTAATCGCAATCATCGTCAACCCATACTCGTTCCTTAAATCCAACTCTAACAGAGTTTTACCCGCAAACTCTTCAGGCACTAACAATTCTACCATACTATTATCTGGATCGAGTTCTACCCGCTCTAAAATATTCGGCTTCGTCAGAGAAATCGCTAAATTACAACCCATCTCATATTCGGGGAACACCACCCAATCGGCTCCCACCTTATTAAGCAGTTTCTCATGAATTTTAGAAGAAGCTTTTGCCACCACAAATTTGACCCCAGCCTCTTTCAAGTTCAACGTCGTAATCACACTCTCTTCCACATAATTTCCAATACTCACAATTACTGTATCAAACTCAAACACCCCTGCCTGTTTCAGCGCCATCGGATCGGTAGAGTCTAACTGCAAAACATGGGTAGCAATCTGACTATTAATCACTTGATTCACTTGCTGTTCGCTCGAATCAATTCCCATGACTTCATAGCCCATATTATACAGGGTTGCAGAAACTGCTCGCCCAAACCGTCCTAACCCAATCACCGCAAACTGTTGATTATTTTGACGCAGGCGACGAAACCACCCGAATGACTCTTTTTTCACTGCACGATCTCCCCTGAATTAAACTCTAAATTTAAATTCTAATGTATAATGCTAAAAAAGTTAACAGCACTTGTTCGATTCAATACTATTCAAGAGTAGCCATCAAACTTTCCCGCTTAACTCATGATGAAAGAAAAAGAAAAACAATCCTTGGACTTGCCAATATCCAGCCTCACTAAACCTTATTCGCCTGAAAATAAATTGCTGTTGTCCTGTATTCGTTATCAACTTAATTCAGCAACAGCTTCTGATATTAGAGATTTACTGAGAAGAGATGTACATTGGGATATTCTGGTTTCAAATGCAGTTCGACAGAATGTATTTACGCTAGTCTATAAAACCTTGAAAATAAATCATTCAAAAATCATTCCTTCATCTGTATTTGAGAGGATGGAAATCGAAGCTCAAAAACGGATGACGTATAATTTATTTTTAACTCATAAACTTTTTCAAGTGCTTAACTTATTTGCAGAACATAATATCCAAGCTATTCCTTTTAAGGGGCCAATATGGGCACAATTAGCCTATGGTAATATGGGATTGAGAGAGTTTTCTGACTTGGATATCTTAGTGCGTCCTCAAGATTTTTCTAAAGCAAAAGATGTACTCATTGAGCAAGGATATTATGACAAAAACTTTGGTGCCAATGAAAAGAGTCTTGGAGAGGCTCAAATGGTATTACCCGATCGCCGAACGAACATCGACGTACACTATAAGTTAACGCCACGAGATTTTTATCTACAGGTCGAGACGGAATCATTTTTTGAAGGCTTGCAAACTTTATCTCTTTTGGGCAAAAAAATAGCAACATTTTCTCCAGAAAACTCTCTCGCAATTAGTTATCTCCAGGGCACAAAAGATAGTTGGAATTCATTGAAAAGAATCTGTGATTTTGGAAGATTAATTCAGACTTATCCGGAGGCAAATTGGCAAGAAGTTATCGCTCGATGCCAAACAGATGAGAACGATCGCGTATTTTTTCTGGGAGTTGCAATTGCCCAAACCTATCTACAAATCTCCCTTCCAGAGATACTTTCAGAAAAGCTAAAGCAGTTTCCAGAAGTGGTGAAAATTGCCAGACAACATGAAGAGTATATGTATCATAAAAACATGGAATATAGCTATATCTTCTATATTGTTAGTTTGTGGGAGAAAAGAGAAACCAGCTTATGGAGTAAGCTACAATATTTTTTGAAGATTGCTTTTCGTGTAAATGCAAGCGATCGAGAGGTTCTTTTTCTGCCCAGCTTCTTGTTTTTTCTCTATTATCCCCTAAGAATGATCAGGTTGATCAAAAGCTATAAAATCAGCCAAGAAAAAATATCGTCTCTCTGGAATTTATTCAAAGGTTAATCTGATTGATAATACTGGGATTGAATAGAAAATAAACGTGCATAAGTTCCACCTAGCTGTAATAACTCTTTGTGGCAACCCGTTTCTACAATTCTACCATTGGCTAAAACAAAGATGCGATCGACCATCTTAACGGTAGACAAGCGATGGCTGATCAGAATAGCCGTTTTTCCTTCAATCAGTTGACGGAATTTTTCAAACACTTCATATTCTGCTTCAGGATCGAGTGCGCTGGTGGGTTCGTCCAGAATTAGCAGTTGAGCATGACGCAAAAAGGCGCGGGCGATCGATATTTTTTGCCATTCCCCAATGCTCAATTCTTCTCCTTCATGAAATTGGGTTCCTAACATGGTATCATAGCTTTTAGGGAGTCCAGAAATTGCCTTTTCTGCTCCTGATTTTTGGGCGGCTTTGATAATCTCAGCATCATTGTCCATGTGGGCAATATTTCCCAAACCAATATTTTCTCGAACTGTTAAACTGTAGCGGACATAATCTTGAAATACCACACTGATTTGTCGCCGCCAATCGAAAAGATTGAGTTGCTGTAGGTCAATACCATCTATGGTGATCCGTCCTTGAGTCGGATCGTAGAGGCGACATAATAATTTAATTAAGGTGGTTTTTCCGGCTCCATTTTCTCCGACTAAGGCAACTGTTTCTCCTGCGGGAATGGTGAGATTAATGCCTTGGAGTAAGGGGCGGCTGCTGTGGGGATATTGAAAAGAAACATTTTCAAATTTTAACCCCTGTTGGATAGTCTGGGGAACCCATTGAGGATGGATCGGATTAGCAATCGTTGGTTTTAAGTCTAGGAATTCGTAAAGATGAGAGAGAAATAAACTATTTTCGTATAAACTAGCCAAACTAGACAGAAGTTGCCCTAAAAATGCTTGTCCCCGTTGAAAACCTTGGTAATACATGACTAAACTGCCTAGGGTGATCTGTCCTTGAAGGGTTTGATAGGCGATCGAACTAAATACGGCAAAAATAGCGACAATTCCACTGAGTTGAGTTAAAAAATCGGCGATCGCCCGTTTCCGAGCTAAAGCCAGCTTTTCCTGGCGAATGTCCTGGCGTAGAGTTCGATAACGCTGGCGGAATAGATCTCCGAGATCGAAGAGCCGGACTTCCTTGGCGTAGGCATTCATTGTAAGCATCCAATGGAAGTACCAAGCCATACGTTCTTTCCCTGTCCAGGTTTTTTGCTGTCGATACAGTATTTTGCTCTGCTGTAAACGAACGAGTAACACGGGAACTGCTGCGGCTAATAAGACGGTACTCATTGACCAATGGAGGGAAAGCAGCAATCCGGCGATCGCCACCAGGGAGATCCCACTTTGAGCTAACTGTACCAAGCTATTGAGGATATTTTGCGGTCGATAGCTGGCTTCTTGTTGAGCGCGGTGCAGGGAATTATAAAAACTCGCATTTTCGTAATATTCTAGGTCAAGCTCAATCGATTTGCTATGCAAAATATCATTGACAGAATCAGTAACAATTTGGGATTGAGCTTGGGTAGCATACCCAGATAAAGACCGTAAGAGATTAGTTATCAGTGTCGCGATCCCCACCAGAAACACGATCTTCAGGACATCATAAAAAGCAGACATACCATTGCCAATACCGGCAGTCACAGTATCGATGAGTAACTTCATTAAATAGAGGGAGGCTAAAGGCAATACACCTTGTAAGAACACAAGAGTAATTGTGCAAGATGTCCAAAATGGTGTAGTTTGCCACACTAAACCGATGGCTCTTTTCAGATTTTTGAGCAGTTGCAGTTTATCTTTCAAAATGGGGAATAATTGAACAGGTACTTGAATGGGTGACCGAGAACGATATCTCTAAACCAGTATATCTGAGCGGTTTATCCATCTTATGGATTGGGCTAAAATTGACCGATGGCGATGGCTCTGTTGTTTGAGAAAATGGGGAGGTTAGGTCAAAATGGATGGCTTAGAAACCTAGTTATTTGAAAAAACCGGGTTTCTAAGCCATCGTATTCAACGAGCGGATTGCTATGAAGGAATTTAACACCCTGTATCGATATACGGCTTGTGGCTTGAATATTGCCTCTGAGCTTGTCTGTCCTGAATTGCGCCCCTACTCTGGCAACGGCTCGGATTTTGATATCCGCATTTCTATTGGCTCTGTGAGCGATCGCCTCATAGAACCGGTCTATGAGGACTGGTTCAGTCAAATCAAACCAGGAGCTTATCTGCTAAAAGTGGATGAGATTGCCAAATATTTAGTGGTTGATGGCAAAGAGATTATCATCGATCCTGCTGCCGGTTGTCCTGAAGAACTCATACGTCTCTATCTTTTCTCCCAAGGTTTTGGCTCCTTGCTGCATCAACGGGGTCGTTTAATCCTCCATGCCAGCGCTGTTGAGAGCGATCGCGGTGCTATCATATTTCTGGGTCGTTCGGGTGCAGGCAAATCCACCTTAGCGGCTGGGTTCCTAAAAGCCGGTTATCGGATTTTAGCTGATGACTTATGTGTAATGGACTGTTCTCCAGACCAAGAGCCGCAAGTTTTTCCCGCCTTAGCTCAAATTCGCTTGTGGAATGACACCTTGCAACAGCTAGACTACGATCGCCAGACCATGCAACGAGTGTGGCACAAAGAAGACAAATATACGAAATATTTGCCAGAGTTGCTGGCCAGCCATCCCAGCAAATTGTATCGCATCTATTGGCTCGACTCTGGTGATGTGCCCGGTGTTGCAGTGATATCTTTAACCAAAGTGGAACAGTTTCAGGCATTGATGAAGAATGTATTCCGAGTAGAATTTATTCAAGGTTTGGGTGTGAGAGAAAAAGTTTTCCGACAAATTTCTCAAGTCCTCAGCTCTAGCAAGGTAAAACGAGTGGTTCGACCGCAAAGTTATTTTTCGCTCGGCCAAGTGATCGAATGTCTGGAAGAAGATATGGCTATGCTAGAAACCGGGTTTCTTTGAGAAACCGGGTTTCTTTGGAGTTTGAATAAAAATAAGGGGAATCTTATGGGATCGAATCAAACCATTACTCTGACTCAAAAACTCGTTCGCAACCCAGATATTTTGGCCTCCAATCTGGAGGACGAACTGGTAATGATGAACATAGAGAGCGATAGTTACTACGGTACGAACCCAGTCGGAACGCGCATCTGGGAGCTACTGGAGCAACCTGTAACTGTTTCCGAACTCTGTGGTCTCCTGCAAGAGGAGTTTGACGTAGACGATCAAACCTGTCAGCAAGATGTATTGCCTTTTATCCAGAAGATCGTCGATGAAAAGCTGGTTAGCATTATTGAAGAATAAAGCCACTCTATTTTGGCAGCAACCGAGCCAAAGAAAACTGGCTTTTCTAGAAGCGTTTCTCTGGCTCGGTTTAGCACGAGGCTGTGTGCTGCTTTTTCCCTTCCGGTGGATCGCCCCCTATTTGGGAGGTCTCAACCAAGAAACCTCAGAAGAGGGCATTCAGGAAGCAAAACAGGGGGTAGTTGGGCAGATCGCTTGGGCGATCGCCACCAGCCGCCGCTATACCCCCTGGCGCAGCAACTGTTTGGCGCAGGCGATCGCCGGTAAGATGATGTTGCGGCGGCGCAAGATTGCCAGTACCCTCTATCTGGGACTGAAAAAAAATGCCGACCAACTCGAAGCCCATGCTTGGCTCAGAGTCGGCCAAGAAATCATCACTGGCGGCGCAATTGAATCTCAATTTAAGGTTATTTCTTTTTTCGGTGGCTAGTGCTATTTCTGAAGATGCGCTTTATTGCCTTCTACCGACGTTGTAGGGGCGTTTCATCTCGCGAAGCGAAACGGCCGGAAAGCCCCTACAAATGGTATAAGTCCTGTAAATATTAGAATAGAGAGATTTAACGGTACTAGCGAACAAGGCATGAAAACAAATCTTGGTTAAGAAAAGAGATATCGAGCAAGTAAACGCAGTCGCTCGCGAATTCAAGATGAATGACGAATTTAGAAGAGATTTTGGAGACTTTATAGAAGAAGAAAAAACCGCAGGTAACGGCGGAACTAAAAACGAACGAGGGGACTTCACCTATTCGGAGCTACGACAAAAAGCTCGCGAATTTTTAGGCATAGACTAACCCAAAAAGGATATTTAGCAATGGCAAGCAACTTAATTAACAAGGTGACGAGGGTGACAACGGCTAAGGATCTAGAACCACTCCAAGAGATAATCAATAGGGCGATCGGCCAAGTCTGCTGGAGAGCCAGCCTGAGTTATGGCGACGAATTGAGCCTTCATATGGGCAAAAGAATTCCTTATGCTCAAAAGTCTATGTCAGGCAAAGAAAAAGGAGAATGGATACTCGGAACGAGAGCAACAGCCTGGAGCCTGGACTGCGCGGGCGAAATGATTGCCACTTCTGATGAAGAGGGAGCCAGTCTGAGACAAAAAATTCAGGTGCTAGAAAAAGCCCGGATCGCAGCCTTAGAAACCAGCTATTCCGAATTAGGACTGGCGATAATGTTTGACAATAGATGTAAACTGACACTTTTCCCCAAACCGGAAGAAGATACCCGTTTGCCTTACTGGGAATGGTTTGCTCCTTCCAGAATGCTTCTTAAGGTTGGGCCGGGCGCAGTTTGGTCTTACGAATTAATAGCGTAAGTCCTGTACTACAATTTCTTGGGAGATGGCAAACATTGAGCGGAATCTACGGCATTTTTTATAAAGACGGTACAGCAGTCACCTCAGAAACCATCGAGCCGATGCGAAGAGCCATGGCACTTTGGGGCAAGGACGGTCAAGGTTCTTGGTGTGAAAATTCAGTGGGGTTAGGTCATTTGATGTTACACTCCACTCCCGAATCTCTCTACGAAAAATTGCCCATTGCCCATCCCCAAAATCCTAATTGGATGATTACCGCTGATGCCCGCATCGATAATCGGCAGGAACTCTTGGCAGCCCTAAACGTGCCACCTGCCGAGGGTCGAACCCTGCCCGACAGTATGCTAATTTTATTGGCTTACGAAAAATGGGGGCGAGAGTGTGTAAGTCGGCTAATCGGCGAATTTGCTTTTGCCCTCTGGGATCGAAAAGAGCAGATCCTCTTTTGCGGTCGAGACCATATGGGCTTCAAGCCCTTTTATTACTACGAAGATAACCGCTGCTTTATCTTTGCTTCCGATATCGAGGGGTTGCTGGCTCGCTCGGAGGTTCCGCACCGCCCCAACGAACCTTTGCTGGCCGCTTATTTGCAGGAAGACACCTATTTTCCAGAAAAACGCCAGACCTTTTTGGCCGATATTGTCAAATTGCCGCCAGCTCATCAATTGACGGTGACGGTTAAAACCAGCCAACTGACTCAATACTGGTCTCTCAATAATGTAAGGGAGGTGCGTCTCCCTTCGGATGAAGCTTATGCAGAGCAGTTGCGCGAGCTACTTTTTGAGGCGGTACAGTGCCGAATTTGCACTCCCTTCCCGGTAGGCTGCCACCTCAGTGGTGGGTTAGATTCCTCTAGTGTAACGGCGATCGCCGCCCAATTACTCCGCCAGCAAGGTAAAACTCCCACCGCCTATTCCTGGTCTCCACCGCCCCCAGCTACAGGTGAATGCCCCGATGACGAGCGCCGGTTAATCCAGGCCGTTTGTCAACAAGAAGGCATTGAATGCCAATATATCGACTTAAAGGTGGAGGATGTTGTCAGAACTTATCTGCGAGACTTCAGCCGCGACCCAGCAGAGATGATGTTTCGCGAGCAACTCGTCCAGAAGCAAGCCGCCCAAAATGACGTTCGCATTATGCTTTCGGGCTGGGGTGGAGACGAAGCGATTACGGGTCATGGCTGGGGATTTTGGTCGGAGCTATTTTTGCGGGGACGCTGGAGGAAACTACATCGAGAAATTCGTTGCTTGTCCCAACAGGAGGGCGCTAATCTATTGTACGCTCTCAGATTAGATGCTCGTGTCGCCTACAAGAAAGTCTTACTGCCCCTGATTCCCGAAGCGATCTGGTCTTGGCGGTACGGCCGGAACAGTAGAAGCAGTTGCTACCCCATAACCTGCATCAATCCCAGCTTTGCCCAGCAGCATGAAGATGCAGTTTTGGCTATGCGCGGGCCATCCTTGCAGGAGAGTCCGGGGGTGCAAGAAAATCAGTGGCGTTGGCTCAATAACGGCCATTTGACCAAACGGATCGAAGCCTGGGCGGTCAATGGCGATCGCCAGGGACTCCTCTATTCCTACCCCCTGCTAGACCGGCGCATCCTTGAGTTTTGTCTCGGTACGCCGCCGGAGCAGTTTGTACAGCAAAAGTGGGGACGATTCTTGATGCGTAGGGCAGTTGAGGGTATACTGCCAGCCGCAGTACAATGGAATCGGTCTAAACGAGAAGCTGCGGCTTTTGCTGTCCTCGATCGCGTATGGCCGCCAGCTCTACCTGTTTTGAGCGATCGCCTTGGCTTGCAGGAGGGCGATCTTCCAGCAGCTAAATATGTAGACTTAAAGAAGTTAGAGGAGGTGATATCGCAAACCAAAGAAATGAAACGGGATGTAGAAGTCCTGTTGATTACCCTAGCCTGTGCCAATTGCTTTAGAATTTAATCAGTTTCGTCACTTTATCTGAAAAAGGAGTGCAATACCATGAATACAAATCCAAACAACCAGCCGCAACCGGCAAAAAAAATCTGGCTTGCCCCCGAGCTGAATAAAATTGCGGTACGAGAAACAGAAAGCGGCCCTTTGGGTGTAAGCGTTGAAAGTCTTGCCTGCTCAGACCCCGTGCCTACACCTTCTTAATGCAGGATTGCCTCAATGGGTAGGGTTTGATCTATTAGAAACCCGGTTTCTTGAAGAAACCGGGTTTCTAGACCCGGTTTCTAGACCCCAATTGCGATCAGAGCCATTGTTTTTCGAGCGGAGTGAAGGTAAATCAGATGCTAGAAACAAGCGATAGAGTAGTTACACAAAAACGCGATAAGGCAGAACTCAAGATTAGATGTAGCGATCCAGAAGCGCTCAAGATATTCATAGAGAGAACCATGGCAGAACGATTGCGTTCTCTCTCAGATGGGATTGGGCAAACTGAAGACCGCTTGCAGGAATTTGAGGCCAAGTATCAGCAATCTACTGAGGAGTTTCTGCGTCGTTTCAATAACGACGAGCTACAGCATACCTTTGACTTTGATGAGTGGATTGGCGAATCTCGGATGCTAAAGCGCTTGCGAGCAAAGGCAGAGCAATTGAAAGGTATTGAGTTTGTCGATTGAGAATTATTTTAAGCAAATTCGCGTCACAATTGAAAGATATCCCGGAGTGCAGTCGTTCGAGTTCTTTTCCCAAAAGCGGACTGAGTATGAGGGTTTTGTTCGTGGCAATATACTTTTTAAGGATGGCTCGATTCTCCACTGGCGCGAGTATGTAGATGTTGAATATGGCATAGAGCGCGATATGTATTCATACCAGTATATGGATGCTTCAAAACATCTGATTTTTCGCTATGATAATGCCGAACATCATCACAAGCTTAATTTAGCTAACTTTCCCCATCACAAGCATGAGGGTAGCGAGGATAATATCGTTTCTGCAAATGCTCCAATTTTGGAGGATGTGTTGAGGGAGATTGAAATACTGTTGCCATAGCGTAAGGAATTACTAATATTGCTTAACCCCAACCCACCAGCCCAAGCAGCAGAATACAACCGCATAGCGGCTTCCTTTCTTCGGCATCCACCAGACCCCAAACTCAGCGCCTTAGCTGTTGCTTGGTATCGGCGGTCTCTTGAGGTCGAACCCAACTGGCTCAAAACCCATCTGGCTTTAGCACAAGCCTATCACCAGATCGGTCAATTGCCACAAGCATGGGATTGCTGCGATAAAGCAGAGAACATCGAACCAGAGTCTCTCATACCTGCCTATTATCGCTGCATGTTGCAACTGCCCATTCTCTATCGGCAGAAGGAAGAGGTATCCCAGAGTCGTCAGCAGTACCAGCAACAATTGATAGCCTTGGGCGAGAAAATCGACCGAGCTATACCAGAGGCGATCGCCGCCCTAGCATACGCAGTTGGCCGCATTGCGCCCTTTTATCTCGCTTACCAGGGCCAGGACGATCTAGACTTAATGGGCCTTTACGGGCAGCTTATTACCCAGATTATGGCCGCTCGCTATCCCCAGTGGGCGCAGTCTCTGCCAAGCGTTGCCCCAAAGCCAAATGAAGCCATCCGAGTCGGTATTGTCTCGGGACATTTTTATCGCCATTCGATCTGGAAAGATATTCTCAAAGGCTGGATCGCTCAACTCGATCGCCAGAAATTTCACCTCATTGGCTACGCGCTCAACAAAACGCAGGATGAAGAAACCGAATTCGCCCGGAATGGTTTGGCAAAATTCGTTACTGGCTCTCATACGACTGAGGAATGGGGCAAACTTATCCAAGCAGACTATCCTCATATCCTGCTCTATCCTGAAGTCAGCATGACTACCAAGGCCATTCAGCTTTCAGCCTTGCGACTGGCTCCAGTGCAAGCTACCACTTGGGCGACTTATGTCACCAGCGGTTTACCGACTATCGATTATTTTTTAACTGGAGCGCTCATCGAACCCAAGCGCGCGGAAGAACAGTACCTAGAAAAACTGGTTCGACTGCCCAATCTCGGCATGTACTACACTCCGCTCCAGGAAACTCTGGCATCGGAGCAACGGAACGACTTTGGCTTGCGCCCATCAGCTATCGTCTACTTTTGTGCTCAGTCTCTGTTTAAATATTTGCCACAATACGATTGGCTTTACCCATACATTGCCCGAGCGGTGGGCGATTGTCAGTTTATCTTTATGAAGCACAAAACCTCAGAAGCACAGACGAAAATATTGAGCAAACGATTGCAGAATGCCTTTGCTGCTGAGGGTCTCGACCTAGAACAATACGTCGTCATGCAGCCGGCTGTATCTAATGCTGGCTACTCTCGCCTCAACGATCTCGCCGATATTTTTCTTGACAGCATTGGCGTAGCTGGCACCACCACAACTCTAGAAGCGATCGCCCACAATCTCCCCATCGTTACTCTAACTGGGGAATTTTTGCGCGGGCGCGTGAGCAGTGGTATTCTGCAAAAGATGGAAGTTACCGAAACTATTGCCACCTCCCCGGAAGATTATGTGGCGATCGCCATTCGTCTCGGTACAGATGCCGCTTTCCGAGAGCAGGTGAGGGCGCGAATAGCGGCAAACAAACATAAGATTTATGCCGATACGGCCTGCATTGAAGGCTTAGAAGACTTTCTGGAACATGCCGTCAGAGGTGAGAATTAGTTGTGATATCAATAATACAGAGTAATGGCGATCGCAATTGAAGGGAAGCGCATTCTCCTAACCGGAGTCAGCGGTTTTTTGGGACGGGTAGTCTGCCAGCAACTGAGAAAGCATGGCGGATATGTGACGGGTATGGATAGAAATCCACCGCAAGCAATAGAGCAAGCCGCCGAACCTACTTTGATGTTGCCTCAGCACTTTATCCAACTGGATCTGACTAGCCCGAATCTGTCGGAGCTATTGGCTCGCCAGCACTTTGACACTATTTTCCACCTAGCCGGATTTGTTTATTCTGCCCATTCCGTCAAAACTCCAGCTCTGGATTTTAACCAAAATTTGGTAGCAACCTTTAACCTGCTTGAAGACCTCCGCAGCAGTGGATTTTCCGGTCGCTTGGTCTATGCTTCAACGGCAGCCGTCTATGGGGAACCCCGACAAGTTCCCATAGACGAAGAGACAGCGACTCGACCGATTTCTCCTTACGGCGCAAGCAAGTTGGCTGCCGAAGAATACATTCGCGTCTTCTCCCAATGCTACGGCTTTCAAAGCGCGATCGCCCGCCTCTTTTCTCTCTACGGGCCGAGGCAAAGAAAACAAGTTGTATTTGACATTCTGTGTAAAACTCTACTCTCCGACGAGGCGATCGAGCTGTTTGGCGATGGCTGCGAAATGCGCGATTTCGTTCACGTCAGTGATGCTGCTCGCGCTTTGGTATTGCTGGCGAACCAAGCCGAAATCGATGCGCCAATATTCAATGTTTGCTCTGCTAAAGGAATGACTATCCGCGACCTAGCCATCCTAATCGTTACCTTAGCCGATCGCAATCCCGATCGCATTGTGTTTACGGGCGATCGTAGAAGCGGCGATCCCATCCACTGGATTGGTTGCAATAAAAAATTACTCGGTACTGGCTTTTCCTTCGAGCGATCGCTCTCAGATGGACTATTAGAAACTTTAACATGGTTTCGTGGGGAGTAATAGTGAATTCCATTAATAATGAGACACTGTTCATCGAATTCACTATAATATCAACTCCTTAGATATTTTCTCCCCTTTTCTTATATCAAGTCCGGTTAAACACTTGTCATTGCGACCGGAGGAAAGCAATCGCTAAAACTACCGAGCTAAAAGAGATTGCTTCACTCCACTGCGTTCCGTTCGCAATGACATATTATAACTGATCCAACGGACTTGATATTACTTCCAGAAGCTAGTCATCCAATTAATAAATCCTCTTCAGAATAACGAATAACCTTGGGCTTGGTATTTTGATAAAATGAAGCCATGAGTAATAAAATACCCACTCTACCGATATACATAATCAAGATAATCACTAGCTTAGAAAATTGAGACAAACTATCCGTAATTCCCGTGGATAATCCGACGGTGCTAAAGGCGGAAACTACCTCAAAAAAGATGGCTAAAAACTCAATTTCGCCAGAACCAATACTGACTAAAACTGTGCCGCAAATGATCGCAAACAGAGACGCAATAATTACTCCTACGGCCTTAATGAGTAAAAGATTGGGAATTTGGCGTTTATAACATAGAACTTCCTCTCGCTCTTGCAACGCGGCTCTAGTCGCACTGAGCAAAATTCTAAAGGTTGTGGTTTTAATTCCTCCCCCGGTACTGCCTGGACTAGCGCCAATGAACATTAAGGGAATGGTAATAAATAAGGAGGTGGTGGTCATTTGACCAATATCAATGCTATTAAATCCAGCAGTTCTCGTGGTTACGGATTGGAACCAAGCCGCTAAACATTTTTGCCATAAATTCAGCGATTCTAAGGTTGCCGGATTAGAAAATTCCGTCTGCAAAAATGCTAAGAAACCAAGAACAAAAAGGACGATATTGGTGCTGGTAACAATCTTAAAATGGAGAGAAAAAGTAAATCCTTGATTGCGTTTAACTACGCGCCGATAAAACCAAGTGTAGAGTTCCATGATGACTTGATAACCAATGCCCCCAATGATAATTAAGGCAGTAACGATCGCCACTAATGGGGTAGAAGTAGCGTAGGACGAGAGGCTATCACTAAACAAGCTAAATCCGGCATTGTTGAAAGCGCTAATGCTGTGGAAAATGGCTAACCATAGTCCTTGAGCATTGCCATAATCAGGTTGAAACACCCTGATTAATAAGAAAATTCCGGTAATCTCAAAAATTAAGGTCATGCCAATAATCGATCGCACCAACTGACCCACTCCTTCCATACCTTGAGTATCCAGGGATTGTTGAATGGCGAGTTTATCTCTCAATCCTAATTGTCGTCCCAACAGGAGCAGTAAAAAGGTGGTGGCAGTCATGTAGCCTAAACCACCGACTTGAAAGAGTAAGCATAGGAACAACTGCCCCCAAAAGGAATAGAATTGACCGACATCGACGATGGATAATCCGGTGACGCAGACGGAGGAGGTGGCAGTAAATAGGGCCTTCATCACATAATCCAGGGGCCCGTTAATGGTGGCGAATCCTTCTGGGGTAATGGCAAACGGTAACATTAACAATACTGTACCGATCGCAATGACGGCTAAAAAACCCAGACAAATGGTACGCGCAACACTCATGGGTTGTAGCGCTTCGCGCTAGGGAATAGGGAAAATCCCCCTGCTTTTTTAATGGGGTTTGGGGATATCGGAACGTGCTTCATAAAGCAAGGAGAGTGGAGTTAACGAGGTTGTCTCTGACGCTGTTTAATTTCCTCTAATGTCCCTGTGGGAATGGCCGCAATCAGTTGGCGGGTGTATTCTTGGGTGGGATAGTTGTAAATCTGCTCGGAGAAGCCAATTTCTTCTACTTTACCGCGATTCATGACCATGATGCGATCGCTCATAAACTTGACCACACTCAAATCATGGGAAATGAAAATATAGGTCAACTTAAACTCTTCTTGTAGCTCTTTCAATAGGTTCAAAACCTGAGCTTGCACCGACACATCCAACGCAGACACGGACTCATCACAAATAATAAACTTAGGATTCAGAGCCAGAGCGCGGGCAATACAGACTCGTTGGCGCTGTCCTCCGGAAAACTCATGGGGATAGCGGCTCATCCAACTCGGATCGAGACCGACTCTTTCTAGAAGATAACGTACGCGGTCGCGTCGTTCAGATCCAGATTCTAATTCCTGATGAATCACCAACGGTTCCATGACTGCATCACCAATGGACATCCTCGGATCTAGAGAGCTATAGGGGTCTTGAAACACAATCTGCATCTGTCGGCGAAAATAACGCAAGGCCTTGATACTTAAAGTTTGCAGTTGTTCGCCTTCAAAGGCAATCATGCCACCCATGGAGGGAACCAACTGGAGGAGTGTCCGTGCTAAGGTGGTTTTACCACAACCTGATTCTCCCACCAATCCCAATGTTTCCCCTGGATAGACTTGAAAGGATACTCCATTGACGGCCATGGTGTAGCGCTGAGTTTGTCCCCAAATCCCTTTACTGGGAAAACCTACCTTTAAGTCTTTCACCACCATTAGAGGAGATTGTTCATAGAGTTTTTCTAGGCGCTCTTCGATATCTTGGGGTTGAACTTCGGCCGTTTTGTCCAAAGTAACTATAGATTCTTGTTCGAGAAAATCGGCTACTGTGGGCAAATATTTTAAGTGTAAATCGGGTTGGGGGCGACAGGCTAACAGGCCTTGGGTGTAGGGATGTTGAGGACGGGAAAAAATATCGAGAACTGAGCCAGATTCCACGATTTTTCCTTGATACATGACCACGACGCTATCGGCAATTTCAGCAATAACGCCCAAGTCATGGGTAATAAAAATCAGGGACATGCCCCTGGCTTTTTGCAAATCGCGCAACAGATTGAGGATGGTCGCTTGCACGGTCACATCTAAGGCTGTGGTGGGTTCATCGGCAATCAGGAGGGTAGGATTGCAAGAAATGGCCATGGCAATCATGACCCGTTGCAGTTGGCCGCCAGAGAGTTCATGGGGATAGCGATCGAGGATGGCTTGTTTTTGACGATTGATCGAAGATTGCTGTTGGCGATCGCTCGTTACTTCTGGAAATTCCTCTGATATCTGTTGTTGTAAAATTTCATCCTTGGGTAGTAATTGCACTTCTTGCAAGAGGGCGATCGCCTGTCGTCTTGCTTCTGAAGGGGAAATTGATTGATGAAATCGTAGCGCTTCAACCAATTGAAATCCAATGGTATACACCGGATTTAAGGAACTCATCGGTTCCTGAAAAATCATCGAGATTTGACTCCCTCGATACTGTTGCATCTTTTGTGGAGAAAGGTCGCGTAAATTCAGGCGATCCTGTTCAGGGGGATGAAACCAAATTTCTCCACTCGCTATATTTCCTGGAGGTTGAGGAACCAGATCCATAATGGCTAGGGAAGTCACCGATTTTCCCGAGCCAGATTCTCCCACAATGCCTAGGGTTTGTCCTCGTTTAACCGAGAAAGTAATCCGATCGACCGCTTGAATCACTTTCTCATCCGTTTGGAATTGAACAGTGAGGTTACAAACATCTAATACCGAGTCATTCATGGAGATGGGGCTGCAATTAGGGTGATTTTCCAGTAAAGCCGCAAACTTACTGGTAAATACGGGCATTTTATCAAAATCCCTAGGGATTAGCTGGGATTAATGGCCCGTTGATTGGCTGCGATCGCTTCTGCATAGCGACCTAATTTTTGCAGAGCGACCCCTTTGTTAATCCAAGCATCCTGAAAATCGGGTTGCAGATCGGTGACTTGGTTCCAACTCTCTAGAGCATCTTCCCATCGATTTAGAGCGGCTAAGACAATACCTCGATGAAACCAGGCTTGTACATCATCAGCTTGCAGTGCCAGGGTTTGGTCAAAACAAGCGAGCGCCTCTTCAAACCGATTGAGTTTGACCCCTAAAACAATCCCTTTATTATGCCAAGTTTCGAGATCTTTTGGATTGAGTTCTATTGCTCTGTCCCAATTGGCGATCGCTTGTTCATAGTCTTCGAGATCAAAGAATACATTACCGCGATTGGCCCAAGCTAGATCGGCATCCGGGTTTAATTCTAGGGCATGGTCATAGGCTAAAATTGCCTCTTGATGTTGGCCTAAGTTCATCAGCGCATTTCCGCGATTAATGGCAGCGCGATAATGATTAGGGTCAAGTTCCAGAGTGCGATCGAAGGCTTCTAGGGCTTTTTGATCCTCTTCATCGAGTAATTGTTTACCGCGATCGAACCAAACTTGAGGATTATCCTCATCTAAAGAAATGGGTGGGTGTAGCTGTTCGCCAATCTCTTTCGCTACTTCTCCCAATTCACCACAACCCACTTCCCCTAACCGGATCAGGCGCTCTGCCAATTTTTCATTGGGTTCTGAATTTTGGGTGACCTTCTGGCCAAAGCGTTTTAACCAGGCTATCCATTGATCTTCTGAATACTCCTGCTGTAGGTTTTCCCAGTCTTTGAGAACTTGGCTTTTCCCTTGATGAATTCCCTCTAGAAAAGACATAAACCGCATTTCATAGTCGGTATCTGTTGGCCAAGTCGTCGCAGTATCCGCTGAGGAGCTAGGGGACGAAGACCATAAACCCTTGAACCACTGCCAAAGTTGCTCTAACCAGTGCTGAATTTTTCTGAACATCTCCCCCTCCTCTTGTTTTGTTACTGTTCCATTTAAAATTGATTAGGATCGATACTGAGTTCTCTGAGTTTAGCAAATGCGTGGTTTAGCCCATGCGGGATCGCACTCTTGCTGCATCTGATCTCGCTTCACCACCACCTCCTCTGGGTCTTGAAACGGTTCCCCATTCTGAGTTAGGAAAGATAAGCTTAATTTTACTTGAAGATTGTAGAGAGCACAAAACGATACTCATGATCAAACTTGGGGATCATTCTACAGTATGACAGTATGAATGTTCTTAGTTTATCAATAATATCACAGAGATCGAAGTCTTTAATCTGCAATAAGCGCTCGCGACATTATAGGAGTGGCCTTAATGGTGTAGGTGGGTTCGCTCTCCTCCTGATAAGCGACCATAGGTAAAATCGATCGGGAAAAACCATTAGAAAGTATGGAGCTTTCGGAAATGTACCATGGGCAAAAATATTGCGGCGCAATTGTGCTACCCACTGAGGAGAGGTATGGGTTTTGCGTTTGACTTCTACGACAAGAGTGAGTTGACCGTTACGGTTCTCGACTGCCAAGTCCCAACCCGAATTAAGTTGAATTCCCATAATAGAGTGATTGAATGAACCAGCGATTTATTTTTTAATTGATATAAGCACCGGCAGGAGAGCTAAAGATCGAGCGATCGCCTCCCTTACCGGTGCTTAGAAAATTATGATTCTAATCTGCTCTATAGCAATGCTGTTTGGGTCTTAACAGGGGTTGAACTTCCGATTACCCATTACCAGCGCTCTTTAGAATAATCCCAAGGTCAGAGATTTATCGATGGGTAAAGCCGCTCCAATACCTAACCAGAGAGTAACCAGGGTTCCAAACAAGAAAACCGCAGTCGCGACGGGACGGCGGAAAGGATTTTGGAATTTGTTCACATTTTCGATAAAAGGAACCAGGATTAAGCCTAGGGGAATGGAAGCCATCATCAGAACGCCCAACAGTTTATTGGGAACTGTTCTCAGAATTTGGAATACAGGATAGAAGTACCACTCTGGCAGAATTTCCAGAGGAGTGGCAAAGGGATCGGCAGGTTCGCCGATAAAGGCAGGATCGAGTACCGCTAGGGCAACGATGCAGCCGAGGGTTCCCACAATTACGACCGGGAAAGTATACAACAGGTCATTGGGCCAGGCAGGTTCACCATAGTAATTATGGCCCATGCCTTGGGCGAGTTTTTCCCGGAGTTTGGGATCGGATAAGGCCGGTGGCTTTTGAATGGACATGGTTCAATCAATATAATGAATGGAACAATTATATAGAGGGAGTCGGCAGTGAAGCAGTCGGGATTTATCTCCCTATTTCCTAACGCTACGCACTTTACAAGGGGCCAGAGATTCCTTGCTTACGAATCATTAAGAAGTGAGCCAACATAAAGACGGCGATCGACCAAGGAAGGACGAAGATGTGTAGGCTATAGAAGCGGGTTAAGGTGGCTTGACCTACACTTTCACCGCCTCGCATTAGTTCAACTACAAGGTCTCCAACCACAGGAACAGCAGCAGGAACGCCACTTACAATTTTAACGGCCCAATATCCGACCTGATCCCAAGGCAGAGAATACCCGGTAACTCCGAAGGTTACGGTGATGACCGCTAGAACAACTCCGGTAACCCAAGTTAGCTCGCGGGGTTTTTTGAAGCCTCCGGTAAGGTACACTCGGAAGATGTGCAGAATCATCATCAGTACCATCATACTGGCAGACCAACGGTGGATGGAGCGGATTAACCATCCAAAGCTGACTTCATTCATGATGTATTGAATGGAGGTGAAGGCTTCAGCTACTGTGGGTTTGTAGTAGAAGGTCATGGCGAATCCAGTGGCAAACTGGATGAGGAAGCACACGAGGGTAATTCCACCGAGACAGTAGAAGATATTAACGTGAGGAGGGACGTATTTACTGGTGATGTCGTCGGAGATGCCTTGGATCTCCAGACGTTCTTGAAACCATTGAAAGGTTTTTGACTCTCTTACCTGCTTGGTAAACATGCGGTTAACGATCCTATGAAAGATTAATGCGCTCTTATAGAAATGTAACATAGCCAAAGTAATGATAAAACAGGTGATGGTAAAGCGAATTTTTTGGGTGGCGTGTTTTTTGGTGTTGTATGTGGCGATCGCCCTTGGGGGTTGGATCTCTCCAGCCTATGCTCTGACACAGGAACAGAAGCTCTACAACGAGGTGTGGCGCATTGTCAATCGGTCTTATTTAGATGAGACCTTTAATCATCAAAATTGGTGGTTTGTGCGCCAGAAAGCCCTGAAAAAGCCGCTCAAGAGTCGCGAAGAGACCTATGTGGCCATTGACCAAATGCTGAAGAGTTTGGGCGATCCCTTTACCCGATTTTTGCCTCCCCAGTCCTATCGCAGCTTGCAGGTGACGACTTCAGGAGAGTTGAGTGGGGTAGGGTTGCAGATTGCTTTAGATGCTCAAACCGGTCTGCTGACGGTGATTGCACCGATCGCCGGATCGCCAGCAGAAACCGCAGGACTTCAACCGCGCGATCGCATTATGGCTATTGATGGTATTCCGACTCGCGAGTTAACCATTGAAGAGGCAGCTAACCGGATGCGGGGACCGACTGGAACAGTAGTCACCTTAACCATTGAACGAGACCGCACAGAACAGCACAGGGTGGAGATTACCCGCGATCGTATTACGCTCAATCCCGTGATTTCGGACCTGCGATCGCTTGAGTCTGACTCTGGCTCCATTCCGATTGGCTATCTGCGCTTAACCCAGTTTAATGCCTATGCCTCCCAAGAACTGAGCCAGGCGATCGCTCATTTAGAAGAGCAAGGAGCCGCAGCATATATTCTGGATTTACGCAATAATCCAGGCGGATTATTAACCGCTGGCATTGAAATTGCTCGCCAATGGATCGATCGGGGTACGATTGTTTATGTGGTCAACCGTCAAGGGGTTTTGGAGAGCTTTGAGGCGACTGGAGGCGCACTAACCAACGATCCGCTGGTAGTTTTGGTCAATCATGGAACAGCCAGTGCTAGTGAAATTCTAGCGGGGGCACTCCAGGATAACCATCGCGCTCAATTACTGGGAGAAAAGACGTTTGGTAAGGGATTAATTCAATCCCTGTTTGATTTATCAGATGGCTCTGGGTTAGCCGTAACCATTGCCAAGTATGAAACCCCCGATCATCATGATATTAATCAGTTAGGCATTGAACCCGATCAAATCGTTCCTGCCCAGGCGATCGCCCGTCATCAAATCGCCACCGCTTCTGACTCCCAATATCAAGCTGCGCTAGAAGTGCTAGCCCAACAAACCCAAAGTTAAACTCTAAACTAGAGTCGATCGTGCGTACATCATCTGAAAAGTTTGGGTGCTTATCCATGGATAAACAAACCCTTTTAGACCTTTATCGTGGCGGGCAACGGGATTTTCGAGGTCTTGATTTAGCTGGGATTGATCTCAGTTACACCGATTTAAGTGGCATTGATTTAAGTCAGAGTAATCTGACCCGTGCCAATTTATTTTATGTGAATTTTTCCCATGCTAATCTTAGCCACACTAATCTTTCTTATGCAGATTTAAGTTGCGCTAATTTGTTTTTGGCGTTGCTCAGTGGCTCGAATTTAACGTTAGCCAATCTGAGTAGCGCTTCTTTATTTAATATTAATCTCAGCCATGCAGATTTGAGTGGGGCCAATCTGATTTTTGCTAATTTAGTACAAGCAGATTTGAATGGAACGTGTTTGCTTCAAGCTTCTTTAGCTCAGGCCAATTTAAGTGGGGCTAATTTAAGTGGCGCAGATTTAAGTCGAGCCAATGTGAGTGGGGCCAATCTCATTAAAGCCGATTTAAGTGACACGAATTTAAATCAGACCAATTTAGGCCGTTGTAATGCCGCCTATGCTATTTTTCGGGGTTCAGATTTGAGTGCAACGAATTTAACCGATACCCATTTGGTTCATGCAGAAGGCTTAGAGCAATCGTTAAATGAATCAGAAATCAGCCCCTATCAGTGGCAAGGATTACAGTTTTTTTCCCAAGTCGAATTAGACATTGCCCAAGCCCTACATCAACAAAAGGTCTTGTTTTATCCCCATGTGCGAACCATTTTAGAGGGAAAACCAGAGTCTCAACCTTATTTTCTGGTCATCGATGGTGGTAAATGTGGCATTCTTCAAATTGAAGAACAATCCTGCACTCTCGATCTTAAGCGCGATCGCCTGCTACAGCAATCTGGCATTGTTCTCATTGACTCCTACGTCATCGAACAATGCCAAAATAACCCCCAAGAAGTTGTCCAAGACTTTCTCGAGAGTCTCAGAACTCTAGATTAACCCTCATTAAGTGAAACCACCTCAACACTTCTATTGTAGTGACCCAGTTTCAGAGGTATGATTGACTCTTCAATCTGCTTTTTAATATGAACTTAACCTATGAAACGCCGTAAATTGTTAGCCTATACCACAACAGGAGCAGCTACTACCTTAGCCCTAGCAGCCTGTAGTGCCCAAACCACCACTTCACAAAACACTAGCACCCGTCCCACCAATAGCGCCCTCCCTAATATCCGCTGGAAAATGGCCACCAGTTGGCCAACCTCCCTCGATACCCTCTATGGGTCAGCTAAAATGGTTGCCGATAAAGTCGAAGCCATGACCGATGGGCGATTTATTATCGAAGTCTTTGCTGGTGGAGAAATTGTCCCTGGACTGCAAGTCTTGGATGCCGTGCAAGCGGGAACCGTTGAATGTGGCCATAGTGCCAGTTATTACTACATCGGTAAAAATCCAGCCCTCGTATTTGGAACCACCGTTCCCTTTGGCCTCAATGCCCAACAGCAAAATGCTTGGCTCTACTATGGTGGTGGTCAAGAAATGATGAATAAGCTCTATACAGATTTTAATGTAATTGCCTTTCCTGCCGGCAATAGTGGCGTACAAATGGGCGGCTGGTTTAAGCGTCAGGTGAATACCGTCGCCGACTTAAACGGTTTGAAAATGAGAATCCCTGGATTTGGGGGTAAAGTCCTAGCCAGTTTAGGGGTTAATGTACAGGTATTACCTGGAGGAGAAATCTTCCTCGCTTTAGAGCGGGGGGCTATTGATGCAGCCGAATGGGTTGGCCCCTATGATGATGAAAAATTGGGCTTGAATAAGGCCGCCCAATATTATTATTATCCCGGTTGGTGGGAACCCGGTTCGACCTTTGAGTTACAGGTGAATATAGACCAGTGGAATCAATTGCCCAAAGAATATCAGGATGTTCTCAGGAGTGCGGCGGCTGATGCCAATATTCATTGTTTAGCTCGCTATGATACCCTCAATCCCCAAGCTCTCAAACGGCTTAAAGATGGGGGAACCCAATTACAACCCTTCAGCCCAGAAATTTTAACTGCTTGTCGCCAAGCAACTCAGGAGTTGCTTGCACAACAAGCCAGTGAAGAGCCTTCTTTTAAGGAAGTTTATGACTCTTGGAAACAGTTCCAAGCAGATATTTTTAGTTGGCACGCAGTGAGTGAGTTAGGTTACTCGAGTTTTGCCATTGGTCAGTCCTAATGAATAGACTTCTTGCATAAGTCAGGCAATAGGAAATAGACATCAGAATCCAGGATTTTTGGATTACGATTCATTGTCTGCTCAATCAGGCAAGAGTTCTAATACTTAGAGTAGATTTAAATAACTGTGAGAAAGGCGTTGTAGGGGCACATTTTTTTGCCCCTACTCATGACTCATACAGCACTTTGCTTGCGTTATGAAACACAAGCTTGAATCCTCTCTCTCCATTTACCACAACCCTATTCCCTATTCCCTATTCCCCAGCGCAAAGCGCTGTATAATGTTGCCAGGCTAGTTTAGCTGCGCCCACCATTCCCGCTTGATTGCCTAATTCAGCGACTAAAACCTGGAGTCCTTCGCGCGAAGTCGGTAGAACCCGCTGTTCAATTTCTGCTAGGGTAGCAGGGAGGAAGTAAGGGGCACTTTGACTAATTCCACCACCAAGAATAACTGCTTCTGGGGTTAAAATATAGATCAAATTGGCGATTCCTGCCCCTAAACGGTGACCGTAGTTTTCCCAAAAATCTAAGGCTTGTCGGTTCCCACTTTCGGCAAGGTGGCCAAGTTCTTGCGGTTCAAGATGCCCTTGACGGCGGATAGCAGGAATAGACACTTGTTGTTCTAAGGAGCCTCGGTTACCACTGTTGCAAGGATGACCGTAGAGGTCAATAGTGATTAAGCCCAGTTCTCCGGCTGCGCCATGGCGACCGGTAAATAATTTGCCATTTATGATGATAGCTCCACCGACTCCGGTTCCGAGGGTGAGCAAGATCAGGTCTTGGAAGTTGCGGCCGGCTCCAATCCAGGATTCACCTAATCCAGCACAGTTTGCGTCATTAGCGAGGACAGTGGGTTTACCCGTTTTGCTTTCTAACCACGAGGCTAGGGGTACATCTTGCCAGTCACATAGGTTGATGGCAATGCGAGCAATTTTACCGCTTCCATCTACGGGGCCAGGGACTCCAACTCCCAAGGCTAAAGCGGTTTGCTCTGGGTCAAGTTCGGCAAGAGTTGGGAGTAGAGCAGTAAGGACGGCTTCTGGCGTTGCGGGTTGGGGGGTGGCAATGGTGAGAGTGTTTTGGCAACTGCCATCTTGAGTAAACCGGCCCAGTTTTATGCCGGTTCCGCCGATATCGATGCCGATGACTGTGGGTTGGTTCATGGTGGAGGGATGGAGAATGGGGAAATGAAGGGATTAGGTTTTTCCCTATTCCCTATTCCCTGTGGTTATCTGCCAGGATAGCGGAAGCCTCGGTTACGAAGTTGTTGCTGGACGTTGGGGCTGGGGGCGTAGCCATATCCCCAGTTTGCATCTTCTACATCTTGGATGATATTGGGAGTAACCACAATCACCACTTCTGCACGCTCAGAGTTCTTTTCCGTTCGACGGAACATGCGGCCGATAATGGGTAGGTCTCCAAGAATGGGTAGTTTAGAAACAGTTTCTCGTTCTTGGTCTTGAATGACTCCAGCAATCAAAAGGGTTTGACCATCGCGCAGACGAATTTTACCTGAACTTAACTCTCGTCTCGAAACCAATGATACTTGTTGTTGTAGTCCACCTATAAGGATATTAAAAGTACCTGTTGGGGTAGAGATACGAGGATTAATGGTCATGGTAATAAAGCCATTATCATCAATTCGATCTACGACAATTGGCATTAATAGACCTACATCTTCAAACTCAGTGTTAACTGTGGTGGTGCTAGTATTGGCATTAATAGTCGTTTCTTGTTCCACGTTAACAGGGATGCGGTCTGTGAGGTTAATCGTTGAAGTTTCCCCTTCTTGAATGGTAAGAGTTGGGTCAGTAAGGATCTTAGCTGTTCCTTCTTGAATATTCGCTTCCAGTTGCGCTAGGAACCGGTTGGGATATTGGAAAACTTGCGGCAGTCGGTAGGTAAGTTGGGCAGCTTGGCCAATAATAGCGGGTAAGCCATTAAGAGCAGCACCTGTAGCAGCAGAAATAAGTTCTCCAGTGGGGTTAGTTAAGGCAGGAATGTTTCCACCTCCTGGAACAAGTTGACTCAATAAGCGGGGAACGCCGTTGGCATCGAAAAATTGAGGAGCAATGGCTTGAGTCGCAGAAACTAAATTTTGACCATTAGTTAGGGGCTGGAAGTTACCCCCACCAGGGGTTAATTCACTCAATAGGCGAGGCGTACCTGTAGTATCGAAGAACCGGGGAGGTTGGGCAGTTACGGGTACGGGGCCATTGACGGGATTAATCAGGGGTCGGAATGTGCCCCCTCCTATGGTTAAGTCACTAAAGTTGCGGGGAACGCCATTAATATCAAAAAATTGAGGCGTTGGCGTACCGGTTTGAGCTGGCGTGAGAACCGCTCCACTCGTGTTTTGTTGCAAGGGTGCAAATGGCCCGTTAGCACCAGGAAGTCCGGGAATATTTAATTCACTGAGTAGTCGGGGCGTACCGGTAGAATCAAGGAAATATTGGGGCCCGGTTCCAGCCGAGACGACATTCCCGGCAGGATTGAGCAGAGGCTGGATATTTCCACCACCAATGGTGAGTTCGCTCAGTCTTCGAGGTTGACCGTTGGCATCAAAAAACTGCGGGGCTTGCGCTCCAGCTCCAGCCGTAATCAGGGCCCCATTGGGAGTTTGTAGCGCTGGTAGCTGTCCTCCACCGAGTTGCAGCTCACTCAAGAGCCTAGGTTGACCAGTATTATCAAAAAATCGAGGGGCTTGAGTGCCAGCAGTGGGTGCAGTAACGAGATTATTAGTTTGATTGACTAAGGGTTGGAATGCGCCTCCCCCAACGGTGAGTTCGTTCAAACTGCGCGGAATCCCATTACGGTCATAGTACAAGGGTGGGGTTCCGGAAGAGGGGGAGACTTGACGACCGGCAGCACCAGGAATCCCAACAGAACCGTCAAATCCAGTAACTCCGGCAGTCGTGGGCGAGCCACCAGGGGCGAAAACAGAACCAGGTCGGTTTTGCCCTGAGGGAACCAGTTGGCCGGTGGCGGGGTCGCGCACCAGTTGGGTTCCATTGGGGTTGATAAAAGGGGTTCTTCCCGCAAGGGGGTTGGCGACAACGGGACGACCAAACTGATTAGTGCGGGCTTGATCGGCTGTAGGTGGTCTTAAGCGTCCAAAGTTGGCGATGCCTCGACCTCCATCAACCACGAAGAAAGAATCCCCGGAACCAAAGGAAAAACTACTGTTAGAAAATTCTTCAGCATCAAGGTTAATGTCAATGACTTTGACATTGACGGAGACTTGACGGCGGCGTAGGTCTTGTTGGGAGAGCAAACCGGTAGCAATTTCCACTTTGCGAGGGTCACCGACGAGGGTGATGGAGTTGAGACGCTCGTCGGCAATGATGGATAGGCCGCGCAGTAGGAGGGGACCGTTGGCTTCTTGGACGGTGAAGTTTTCAATGCTAGTCGTTGTTTCTTCTGTTTCCCGTCGGTCTACTCCTTCACCTTCTACTACGCGCGTGGTGTTGGTAACAACTCGTTGATAGTCGGCTCCTTGGGAGGCGAGGAGGGTGGCGGAGGCTTCAGCTTCGGCTTGGTTGAGGCGGAGGGTGCGGGTAATGACGGGACTTGATTCGAGAGGCAGGTTGGTCCCGACGAAAATGGTGCGGCCAACGCGGTTGGCTTGCAAGCCGCTCAGTTGCAGGACGCTGTTAAAGACGTTTTGCACGGGTTCATTTTCGATGTCGAGAGAAATAGTTGATCCAGCAACAGATGTGGAGGCTCCGGCTTGACCTTCGGGAATTTCACCCCCTCCTGCACCGTCGGTAAAGGCGAGGTTCATGCCGGCTACCCGTGCGAGCAGGGCGAGAACATCGCGCACGGGGGCATCCCGGAGAACGAGACGAGGGACGTTTTCGGAGGAGCCGAGGTTGATGGTGCGCCCGGATGCGTCAATGGTGGATACGGAGATTTCACCGAGGGGTGGGGAGATCGCTCTTTGCCGGAAGGGAGGCGCGACACCTGTTCCGGGGGGTAGGCTGGGGATGCCGTTTTGCAAGCTTGGTAGCGGTACTCCGTTGTTGGGAGCGCCCTGGGCAATGGGTTGGGGTGGCGTTTGAGCGACCGGCTGGGGTACAGGGGGCTGGAGTGCAGTGTTGGCAGTGGGTTTAGGGTCGTCTTGCTTGAGGGAGAGAATGAAGTTAGAGCCGTCTTGGATGCTGATGCGGCCGCTGAGACTACCTTGGTTACCGGTGACGGTGACGCGAACGCTGTTGCCATCTATGGAGTTGATGCGAACGGCGGCAATGCCTGGAGCGGGGTTGGCTTGCATGAATTCGCCGCTGGGAATGTTGAGCTGCATGTTGGAGATGTTGGCAACCCATTCGTTGCCGTTGGGCACGGCAAATATTTGGGGGCGATCGCCTTCTTGAGTATTTAGGATGACTTCAATTCCGTCATTCTTGGGGTTTAGGGAGACGTTGGTGATTTGGGTCGGAGCCGCCCAAGCCGAAGCATTGGCTACAATCACGGCGGCACTACCGAGCAGCGCTCCACTTAGTCCAAATTGATACTTTTTCATTGCTCTCCTCACGCGATCGCTTTAGACACTGAAATTGAAGATAAACTGTATGCAAACCCCGTTTAAATGAGGGTCTGGTTACTTAAGCATAGATTATGGTTACTTATCATTCCCTAAGTGACCCTCAATCGTCAATAGTGTAAAGCAAATTTGTCAAGTGTGGGGGAATGAGGAGATGGGGGAGTGGGTAGATAAGGCAATAGGGGAATTTTCTATTCCCTATTGCCCTCATTTATTGGATTACGATATATACCGGACTTATACTATTTTTTTATGATCCCTAAATGTATGCCTGGAAAATCATATCGTCGGTTGTTTTCGTCCGGTGTGTTGTTGGCGATCGCGGTGGGCTTGATGAGCTGTCGGTCTAATTCAGACTCGACTGAAGATACGCTGGTGCGTTCCGCCCATAGTAGTTGGGTTGAGGAGAGCTTTCAAACGGAAGTGGTCAATATTGGTTTAGCTAAATTGGGTTACCCCATTGAGAGTCCGACAACGTTAGATTATCCAGCCATTTATCTATCTCTGGCAACTCAAAATCTTGATTATAGTGTGGTGTCTTACGATGCGGGTCATGAATCTTTATTTAATCAGGCTAATGGCAATAATGAGTTAGAGAAAGTTGGCAAAGTGATACCGCCCGGCTCTCAAGGTTATCACATGGATAAAAAAACGGCTGATGAGTATGGGATTTCTAATATTGAACAGTTGAAAGATCCCAAAATTGCCAATCTCTTTGATACGGATGCCAATGGCAAAGCAAACTTAGTTGGATGTAATCCGGGTTGGGTTTGTGAATCGGTGATTAATCATCATCTCAAAGTTTATGGACTCGAGGATACGGTAGAACAAGAGCAGGGAAATTATACGTCCCTTTTGGCGGATACCATAGATCGTTACGAGCAAGGAAAGCCTATTTTCTATTACGCTTATAATCCACATTGGATATTTGCTGTTTTGAAACCCGATCGAGATGTGATGGCTTTAGAAGTTTCTTTCACCTCTTTACCTGAGCATATGGTAGGGATAATGGAAACGGATACGACGTTTGAGGGAAAAAATTTGGGATGGCCGGCTGTGGGGCAACGTTTTGTGGTAAATCGAAAGTTTGCATCTAAAAATTCGAGGGCTAAACGTTGGTTTGAATTGCTGAGTATTCCAGTAGCCGATATGAATGAAGTGAGCTTACAAATTAAAGAGGGGGCTGATACTCCAGAGGATATTCGCCGTTTAGCTCAGGAATGGGTGAGTGAGAATCAAGCACAGTTTGACGCTTGGTTGGCAGAAGCGAAAGAGGAATAGCCCTCTTTTGTCACTCTGCCGAATCAAGTGAGAATTAAGTGAAGGGATTTATGCTGACGAAAAAAAGTATTGAAATTGATTGACACGGTGCAGCAATGGGTGAAGTGATGAGAGTAATTGCCAATCCGGAAAAACTTGAA